>NZ_DKLM01000057.1 GCF_002455975.1 Clostridium sp. UBA6640 | reverse complement strand
TAAAATCATGCATAAGTTAAGTTTCCATTGTGTAACCCTATATTTAAACACTTATTGTATTATATTCTTAAAATACTAATTGGAAAAAGTAAGAATTGGCTCCCCAAAATTGATATGTTATCAGCGCTATTTTAAAGCGTAGCCTCTACATTTCATTCTAAAGCGTACCCTTTATGTTATTTTTATAATTAAGCACTAATTGCATTGTCGCAAATCTATCATTTCCACTCAATAATATTGCGTTGTTCATAGGTTTCCATGTACCATCTACACATATATATTTTTAGCATCTACTTTTTCAGCTTCATACACACTTTTAGAAACATTATGAACCAAGTGAAAATCAGTAAAAAAATACCTTACTATTTAGATGGTAAGGCTTATTTCTATTGGGGTAAATTGATCTAGATTGTAAATACCTAATACTTTTTCAATTTTTGCAACTTCATTAACTATATGTTTAAATCCATCCTTACCAAATTTCTGTTCTTCTATTTTCTCAAAGAGTTCTCCTAATTCTTTAAATTCTTCTGGAGTTACTAATTCATGAAAAGCCGGAAAAACAACTGTATCTTCACGGGCAGAATGAGGATTATACATATTTATATATAGTGACAGTAATCGAATTAATTGAAAGTTGTTTTCAAAATAACAGTTATTTTCTATTGATGAATAATAAAGTACATTGTTTGTTAATTTGCTTGCTGCATTATGTTGATTTAGAAGTGTGCTTATAAGTACACTATATTTAGGTTTCTTTGAAAACTTTGGAAAAACATATTGTTCTTCTAGTCTTTGATGATAATCTTCAATAAATTGCTTGGTTATTATAGCAGTATTGTAAATAATAGAATAAATATTAACTTGATTATTAATTTTTTGTCCTTTTAAATACTTTAATGCATCATTATAAATTAACAGTATACGATGTAAAACACCATGTTCACGCATTAAGTCCTCTGTAGGAGAAATTTCTATCTCCTTATTCATGGTATTATTTGCAATCATTATAATCACTTCCTTTATTACTAAATCTAAGCTTTATCTTGTAAATATCAATTAATTTAATATATGCACTTAAATTTATACTTATTAACAAAAGGAGTACTAATTTACACCAATGAAAAAAATAAAGAAATAGTCTGACTTATTTGTGGAACTATTTTTTATTACAAACTATGCTATTAATTTTATAAGAATTGTTTTCTACTATTATATAAAGATTTATAGCTTAAATTTAAAGATATAAAAGAAGGTAGCTCCTAACCTAGATTAAGAACTACCTTTAAACTATTTCTTATAATAAAATCTAAAGTCTTATAAAGATATCATGTTCATTCATGTTAAAATATTAATATAATCCTGTATAATAATTAGTGCATACATCTCATGTATTACACTAATAAAATAACTAAAAAATCTTTTAGAATGGCAAAAGAATGGCAAAACAAAAAACACTAAGTGATAAACCTAGTGTTTTCAATGGCACGAGCAAGTCTATAAGCCGAGTTCTGTATTTGACAATCATCTATCTAGGCCCATTGTTACCAATGGACTCAAGCGACACACCCGAAGGCGGGACGGGCAATCCCATTTACCTTCCTATTCGGTCTTGCTCCAGGTGGGGTTTACATAGCCGTACAGTCGCCAGTACGCTGGTGAGCTCTTACCTCGCCTTTCCACCCTTACCTAAGTAAACTTAGGCGGTATATCTCTGTTGCACTTTCCTTAGAGTTGCCTCCACTGGGGGTTACCCAGCACCCTGCCCTATGGAGCTCGGACTTTCCTCTCCTGAATAAATCAGCAGCGATTGTCTGGCTTACTCGCAAAATATATGTTATCATAGTTTCTTCATAAATGCAAGTACTTTTTTTCCTATACTTAAAATTTATATGAATTTATAAGGATCTTGCATTTTTTCTGATATGTATACTTTGTTGTTAAAATTATTTTCTTTAAGCAATTTTTCAAATTTTTTTCCAAAACTTATCATTGGTGGCCATTCTGTAGCAAAATGCCCAGCATCTATAATAGCTACACTCTCTTCTTTTATATCACTTACATAATGATATGTAGTATCCCCTGTTATAATACAATCTGCACCCTTAGCTTTACTTATAGAAAAAAAATCTTCTCCACTACCATTTACTACTGCAATAGTGCTGACTTCTTTATTCTCTTCACCTACATATCTTATGAAAGGTGTATTAAAACTAACTTTAACTTTTTCACATAAATCTTTTAACTTAACTGGTATTTTTAATTTTATTAATCTTCCTATTCCATTTTTCCCATTGTTATACTCTGGCACTGAAGTATTTTCTATAATAGTAAATTCATTATATCCCAACATCCTTGCAGCTATATCGTTAATTCCATCTTCAACAGAGTCTAGATTTGTATGGCTTGAATATACGTTTATATCATTTTTAACTAATTTAATTATTTTCTTACCTAAAAGATTATCCGCAGTTATTGTTTTAGGCTTTAAAAATAATATTGGATGATGGGTTAATATAAAATTACAATTTTTCTCTATTGCTTCTTCTATTACTTCTAATGTAGCATCTAGGGCAACTAATATAGAAGTTACCTCTGCATTACTATCTCCCACCATTAGTCCTACATTATCATAGTCTACCTTTAACTTGCTTGGTGCATAGCTTTCCATTATTCTTATAATATCTTTTACTTTTAAAGACATTGTAAAAACTCCTTTAGCTTTATAATTATTTTCTCTAATTGTTCTTTTCTTTTTATGGCACTTTCAGTTTCTTGATTTAAGCCACTGTAAACCTTAGTATATTTATCTAGCTTAAATGCTAAATATTCCTTCATCACAGGATGTTTCTTCTTTATAAGAGTTTCACTAATTTCATAGTGTATAGGTTGTATTTCTTTAATCTTATTATCATATTTAACCTTAAAAATTTCATAAAATTTGTCTTCTTCTTTTACTAGTTCTTCATCTATTATTTTGTATCCACTTTTATAAATATATTCTCTTAAAACCTCTGGATTTTGAACAGGCTGAAGTATAGCATAATCAAGATTTTTAAAAACTTCTTTACTTTCTTCAATGATATCTCTAATTAAGTTTCCACCCATGCCTGCTATTATAGCTGCATCTACTTCCTTAGGTTTTACAGTAGTGAGCCCTCCACCTAATCTACAACTTATCTTATCTCCTAGATTATAAGCACTGACATTTTTTTTTGCCTTTTCTACAGGGCCACTATTGATATCAGAAGCTATAGCTCTTTCTATGATATTATTCTTAATAAGATAAATTGGTATATAGGCATGGTCTGTTCCCACATCTATAATGGTGTTAACATCTTTTATCATTCCACCTACGGTTTTTAATCTATCACTTAAGTTCATTTTCGTCATCCTTTACATTGCTATTAATAACATTCTTATTTGCATATATAAAAATACTGATGCTACCGCTAAGGCTATATATAAATATCTATAGGCTGTTTTTTTATCATATTTAGCACAAAAATAAGAAGCATAATACATACAAAACAGTAAGCCCATATTTAGCCCTCCATAAGTCATTTGTGTAAAAGTAAATTGCTTAGGTGTCCCTACAACTACTGGTCTTAGCTTTGCATCAAAAGTTATTGGCATTACAGCTGGTAATCTTTGAGTCACATATAAAAATAATGGATTTACAGTAAGTATTATAATAACAATACTAGTTAAAAATAATGGTAATTTATATTTCATATTTTTATATAACTTGTTTACCTTATTAAACTTTGTCTCCCAATCCATTAAGTAAATACCATTCTTATTTAATAAACCTTCTACTGCCGATACATCCTCTGGAGAAATTGCAATGTTACAATCCTTTGTTTTTAGATATATAACATTTTTATTATTAGTAACAAACATTCTTGTAGTACCAACTTTTTTAACTACAGTTCTTCCTAACGCAAAAGTATTTGTTGCAATCCCTGATAATTTTACACCTTTAATTCTGCCACTTAATTTTGTATATCCTTCTATATCTTTTAATGGGACCTCTATCTTTTTTAATCCATTTAGACCATTAATTATTAATTTGTCTTCATATATTTCATATTTTAGTGATAGCCATAAAAATATATAATAAAAGTAATATAAATTACAAGCTACAGTTATTAATCTTAGTAAATTTATAACTACATAAGAGTGCATATTATTCATTAAAATTACAAGCAAAACATTGTACAACAATGCTAATAGCAATATTGAAATTACTTCTTTATCTTTTTTAGAAGTAAATACCGTCATTTTATCACCTTCTTTGCTCAAATTATACCATAAAATCCATAGCTGGTAAATTTAATTATATCTTAACTTTATGCATAATAGTGTTAAAAAAAGAACACCAATATGGTGCTCTAATCTAGATAATCTTTTAGTTTCTTACTTCTACTTGGATGTCTTAACTTTCTTAAAGCTTTAGCTTCTATTTGTCTTATTCTTTCTCTTGTTACATTAAATTCTTTACCAACCTCTTCTAAGGTCCTAGCTCTTCCATCATCCAATCCAAATCTTAACCTTAGAACCTTTTCTTCTCTTGGGGTTAATGTACGTAATTGGCTTATTAGTTGTTCTTTAAGCATAGTAAAGGCAGCTGCTTCTGCTGGTGCTGGAGCATCATCATCTGGAATAAAATCTCCTAAATGACTATCTTCCTCTTCACCTATCGGAGTTTCAAGTGATACTGGCTCTTGAGCAATTTTCATAATCTCACGAACTTTATCTACCGACATATCCATTTGCTTTGCAATTTCTTCTGGTAATGGTTCTCTACCTAATTCCTGTAGTAATTGTCTAGAAACTCTTATAAGTTTATTAATAGTTTCAACCATGTGTACTGGTATTCTTATAGTTCTAGCCTGATCAGCAATAGCTCTAGTTATCGCCTGTCTAATCCACCATGTAGCATAAGTACTGAACTTATAACCTTTTCTATAATCAAACTTTTCAACAGCTTTAATAAGACCTAAATTTCCTTCTTGAATTAAATCAAGAAATAACATTCCTCTTCCCACATATCTTTTAGCAATACTTACAACTAGTCTTAGGTTAGCTTCTGCTAGTTTCTTTTTTGCATAAGCGTCGCCTTCTTCAATTCTCTTTGCAAGTTCTATCTCTTCATCTGATGATAATAGTGGTACTTTTCCTATTTCTTTTAAATACATTCTTACTGGGTCATCTATAGTAATACCTTCCGGTATGGATATATCTATTTCTTCTTCCTCTTCTTGAATATCTCCAACAACATCTATTTCCATTGACTCTAATACTTCATATATCTTTTCAATTTGCTCCGGGCTTAAATCTATTTCATCAAGCTCATCTATTATTTCCTTATATGTTAAGGAACCCTTCTTTTTACCTTTTTCAATCAGCTTTTTAACTACAGTTATTTTTGTATTTTTATCTTTCATTACATTACTACCTCCCTTCATCAACTTATATGTTTTTTAATGCCTTTTGTATATTAATTAACTCTTGTGTACATTTTAAAGACTTCTCTACAAGGCCTTTAGATTCATACTGTTTAATTTTATTCATAACTTCTTTTTCCGACTCCTCTAACCTATATTTTTTAATAATCTTGATACAATCATGAATCATTTTATCAAGATCATACTTATCTCCACTTATTTCATATTCCATCAAGTTAATAAATTGTTTTGTAGTTTCACTATCATTACAGTTATTCTCGATATGTTTTAATTTATCTTCATAAGATAGATCATTAAATTTTAAAATTAGATCATAGAGCATTTTATGACTGTAAGATACAAAACTGCAATCCTTTAATTCATAAGATATAAAATCTAATCTTTCAGTATCTGTTAACATAAACTTAAGTAATATCCTTTCAGCCTTAATATAGGCTGGTTCTATATATAGATTTTGCCCATAATTATTCTGTATATTATCATTTTTTTCATTTTGTTTGATTTTTTGGTTAAATTCGTCGCTTAATAACTCTTCTTTTACTTTAAGTTTTTCTGCAACTTGTTTTATATATATATTTTTTTCAAAATCACTTAAGTCTTTTATTATCTCCAAGATTTTATTTTTATACCTTATTATCATTTCATTATCTGTAAAATTTATGCCTTCTTCTACTTTTTTGATTTTGTAATCAACAAGTGGCATAGCTTCATTTATTAGTGTCTGAAAGGCTTCTTTGCCGTAAGTCTTTATGAACTCATCTGGATCCTTTCCCCTTGGGACTGATAAAACCCTAACATCAAATCCAGACTTTTTTAGTATGTCTAGTCCTCTTAAAGTAGCCTTTTGACCTGCTAAATCCGCATCATAGGAAATTATTGCCTTGTCTGCATATCTTTTTAATAACTTTGCTTGTTGCTCTGTTAAAGCAGTGCCCAAAGTTGCCACAACGTTAGTTATACCTTGCTGATGAAGTGCAATACAGTCCATATATCCTTCAACAATAACAACTGTTCTATTCATGTTTTGTTTTATGGCAAAATTTAAACCATACAAGTTGGTTCCTTTTAAAAATAAAGGTGTTTCTGGTGAGTTTAAATATTTAGGCTTTGAGTCATCTAAAACTCTGCCTCCAAAACCAATAACTGTACCCTTATAATCAAAAACTGGAAAAATAACTCTATTTCTAAAACGGTCATAGTAGTTGCTCTTTTTACTTTGAATAATTAGTCCTAACTCTGACATCTCCTTGTCACTATAACCTTTTCCCCTTAAGTAGTCTCCGAGTGCGTGCCACTCATCTAATGCAAATCCAAGTCCAAATTTTGTCATAGTTCTTTCATCTATAGATCTATTCTTTAGATACTGGAAAGCTTTTTTATTTTTTCTTAAATTTGCATAGAAGTATTTAGCTGCATCCACATTTAGCTTTTTCATTTTTTCAAACTTATCTTTTTTAGCTTTATTTAAATTGCTTTTTTCCTCTACCTCAATACCAACCTTTTCAGCCAGAGCTTTAACTGCTTCAGGAAAACTCTTATTTTCAACTTTCATAATAAAACTAAATACATTTCCTGCTTCTCCACATCCAAAACATTTATATATTTGTTTATCCTGAGAAACAGTAAATGATGGAGTCTTTTCACTATGAAAAGGACAATTTCCTATGAAATTTCGTCCTGATTTTTTGAGTCTCACTCTTTCTGATATTACATCAATAATATCTGTTTGTTCTTTTACTTTTTGTATGACTTCTTCTGAAATCACTAAATTATATCCCACCTTTTAATTCTGAACTCTGCACTTTTGTCATTTCGACAAAAAAGTACAAAATCCTTCTTTTTTCTTAATAAATTTTTATAAATAAACTTTTTTACTTTTTATATATTCTTTGTAAATTAGATTTTTCCTTCAAAAATGCAAATTTTTGTAGTTTTATAATGTATTAATAAAATTATAAATTATATATAAATGCTTTGTTTGGGCACATATAAATCATTAAAAATCTGTAAGCAATACTCATCGCTCATGCCTGAAATGTAATCTGCAACACCCTGTTCAAGCCCTTCATCATCTGCAATGGTCTTATAAAAATATGGTAGTTTTTCTGGATGTTTGTAAAAATATGAGTATACATGCTTTAAAATAAATTTTGCTTTTTCTCTTTCTTCTTTTAAAATATTTCCTTTATATATATTTTTAAACATAAAACTCCTAAGTTCACTTAAAGATTCTTGTACTTTATTTGACAATGCAACTTGAATCTTGTTATTTTTAATGTTTTCCAAAGTATTATAAATACAGTCATTGACCAAAGTTTCAATTCTATTACTATGATTTTTACCTAAAACTTCTATAACTTCTTTTGGCAAGTCATTTTCACGGAGAATTCCTGCCCTTATAGAATCATCTATATCATGATTCACATAAGCAATTTTGTCACTATATTTTACTACTTGTCCTTCCAAAGTACAAGCCCCTTTTGACTGGGAAGAAAACCCACTATGATTCACTATTCCATCTATAACCTCATAAGTTAAATTTAGCCCTTTTCCTAACTTTTCAATCTTTGTTAAAACCCTAACACTATTTTCATTATGTTTAAATCCTTGAGGTAATAATTCATTTAGAACTTCCTCACCATTATGTGCAAAAGCAACATGACCTATATCATGGCCTAGTGCAATAGCTTCTATCAAATCTTCATTAAGTCCTATCCCTCTTCCTATAGTTCTAGCAATTTGATTAACTTCTAAAGTATGAGTAAGCCTAGTCCTATAGTGATCATTCCAAGTTTTAATATACACTTGAGTTTTTAATTTTAATCTTCTAAAAGATTTACAATGTATTATTCTGTCTCTATCCACCATATAATCGGTTCGCATTTCGTCTTTCTTTTCCTTAATCACTCTTCCTTTAGAGTTAATTGATAATGCTGCATAAGGATTTAAAATAAGCTTTTCATTTTTTTCTATTCTTTCTCTTATGTTCATCCATCACTCCTCCTAGCAATTTAATATACAGCTATCTAATTTTCTAATTGCATCTATTAAGCTGGCAGCTCAACCTTCTTAATCAGTGAAACTTTTCCTTTTACAAATTTAATAATTAATTATCAATAAATGACAATCAGTTTTTTATTTCAGATTGTTTATTAACTAAAATTATAAATTAAGCTATAAAAGTAAACAGTTTTATTGAGCTATACATTAAATTCTAATGCATTATATATTCTCCTTTAAATACCAATAATATTCAAAAGGTGAAAATTTATTTATTCATTTTAACTTATAATCTTTTTAAGTTTCTAAATTTGACTACTTTTAATACTCATATTTAGAAACTTAATTTAGAAACTGTCATGAAAACTTTATATAATTTTAGACTTTAAAACATAACTTTTATATTATATCAGTAAATTAAACGAATTTTAAAACTGTAAGTTTCTATAGAATATTCGCCTCTTTAAATGCAAAACCCTTTATTTATGTATTTAAACTTTTCTTATAAGTATTTTTAATATTGATGTATATTAATGTTTTTTCTTTAATATCCTTATAATGTAATGTTTAAAGGAGAGTGTTATGATGACTACTGCAACAATTTATAAAAATAATATAGAATTATTATCTGAAGAAAATGTAAAGAAACATGTTCTGCCTCATTATAATTTAAATAACGCTATAGTGGAACAGGTAAAGTTAAAGAATACTGACAAACAAAGAGCTGTTTATATGGTAGCAGATGGTGAAGATAAATACTGCCTAAAAAAAGTTTACTATCCTGTTGAAGAACTCCTTTTTGTTTATTCAGCTATAGAATGGTTGTATCGTCATAACATAAATGTTCCTAGAATATTATCAACTACAAACCATGGCAGATATGTTGTTTATGAAAATATGTTATTTATATTAACTCCTTGGGTAAATGGGGACAAATGCGACTTTGACTCAGTTTATGAAATATTATTAGCTTCTTCAAATCTTGGTAAATCTCATGATATTAACAAAAATTTTGAACCTATATTAGGTAGTAAGAATAAGATTGGATGTAGCAGCCTTTATAATTCTATAAATAAACACTTTAATAATTTGCTTATGTATTCTAACTTAGCATATAAATATCATGATAACTACTCTAAGATTTACCTTAAAAACTTCGATACTAACATAAAACTTGCTAAGCTCTCTAATAGTGTAGCACTTACAATTAAAGAAGATGACTTAACAATTTCACTTTGCCATAACGATTATGTTAGTAAAAACCTCATAGTTGATGAAGATGATAATTTGTGGCTTATAGATTTTGATAAATGTAAAATTGATCACTGTGCTCTAGACATCTCATATTGTCTAAGAAGACTTTTAAGAAAAGAAAAAAATAGATGGAGTGTAGATTTAACCATAAAATTCTTAAATACTTACGAAAAACATAACCCTTTAAATCTTGAAGATTATAAATATATTTTGGCTTATTTAAGCTTTCCACAAAAATATTGGAAAATATCTAGAGATTACTATGCTAACATTTCAAAATGTAATAGAAGAGCTTTCGTATCTATGCTGAAGAAATCCAATGTATATATGGAAGACCAATTAAATTTTTCACTAGGTTTTAAATGTTATATTGAAGAAAAATTTAACACAAAACTTTAATTAACAGAAAGTTGGAAATGAATAATCAATTCCCTTTCCCAAATTATTAACAATCAATTAAATAAAATATCTTCACCTTTTTAATAGAATAAATTAAAATACTTGCAAATTTCGTATGATATACATATATATATCTATATCAGCTCTAAAATTAATATATATGAAAGCAATCGGTATCATAGCTAAAGATATTGAATTCACAATTAACAGTTCACAATTTAAGTTTAAAAAGCGTGGTAAAAACCACGCTTTTAATATTATTTTCTTGGATTTTTAATTTGCGCTTGAGCTGCTGCAAGTCTTGCTACTGGTACTCTAAATGGTGAACAAGATACATAGTTTAATCCCACACCATGGCAGAATTCTACTGAAGATGGATCTCCACCATGTTCTCCACATATACCAACTTTTAAATCATTTCTTGTTTTTCTTCCAAGTTCAGCAGCCATTTTAACAAGCTTACCTACACCAGTTTGATCTAGCTTTTGGAATGGATCAAATTCATATATTTTCTTATCGTAATAATGTTTTAAGAAGTTTCCAGCATCATCTCTTGAGAATCCAAATGTCATTTGAGTTAAATCATTTGTTCCAAATGAGAAGAATTCAGCTTCTTTTGCAATTTCATCCGCTGTAAGTGCAGCTCTTGGAATTTCTATCATTGTACCCACTAAGTACTTAAGCTCTATTCCATTTTCCTTTATGATTTCATCTGCTATTTTAACAACTACGTCTTTAATATATTTTAATTCTTGAACTTCCCCAATAAGTGGAATCATTATCTCTGGTACTATATCATAACCTTTTCTCTTTTTAACATCTATAGCTGCTTCTATTACAGCTCTAGTTTGCATCTCCGCAATCTCTGGGTAAGATACAGCAAGTCTACATCCTCTATGTCCCATCATTGGATTAAACTCATGTAATGAATCAATTGTGCTTTTTAACTCTTCATAAGTTATTCCTAAGTCTTTTGCTAATTCTTCTATATCCTCACGATCTGATGGCAAAAACTCATGTAGAGGTGGATCTAAGAATCTTATAGTAGCTGGTCTACCTTCTAATTCTTCATAAATTCCAATAAAATCTTGTCTTTGCATTGGTAATATTTTAGCTAAAGCTTTTCTTCTTTGTTCTTCATTTTTTGCAACTATCATCTCTCTAACTGCCATTATTCTGTCAGCATCAAAGAACATATGCTCAGTTCTACATAATCCTACACCTTCTGCTCCAAACTTAATAGCTTGAGCTGTATCTCTTGGTGTATCTGCATTTGTTCTAACTTTTAATGCTCTAAATTCGTCAGCCCATCCCATTAGTATTCCAAAATATCCACTAATTTCTGGCTCAACAGTTTTTATTGACCCAGCATAAACATTACCAGTGCTACCATCTATTGAAATGTAATCACCTTCATGATAAATAACTCCTGAAGCCTCAAAAGTTTTTGCTTCTTCATTAACCTTTAATTCTCCACATCCAGCAACACAGCAAGTTCCCATGCCTCTAGCAACAACTGCAGCATGAGAAGTCATTCCTCCTCTTACTGTTAAGATACCTTCAGCAGCAATCATGCCTTCTATGTCCTCTGGTGAAGTTTCAAGTCTTACAAGTACAACCTTCTCTCCTTTACTTTCATGAGCTTCTTTTGCATCTTCAGCAGTAAAATAAACTTTACCACAAGCAGCTCCTGGAGATGCTGGTAATCCTTTAGCTATAACATTAGCGTTTTTAAGTTCTACACTATCAAAGTTTGGGTGTAATAGTGTGTCAAGTTGTTTTGGCTCAACCTTTAGAACAGCTTCCTCTTTAGTAAGCATTCCTTCTTTTTCTAAATCAACAGCTATTTTTAAAGCCGCTTGAGCTGTTCTCTTACCGTTTCTTGTTTGTAAGAAATAAAGTTTTCCTTCTTCTATAGTAAACTCCATATCTTGCATGTCTCTATAATGTGCTTCTAACTTATCTGCAATTTCTATAAATTGGTCATATATTTCTGGCATGTCTTCATGCAATTTTGATATAGGATGAGGAGTTCTAATACCAGCAACAACATCTTCTCCTTGAGCATTCATTAAATACTCAGCAAATATTTCCTTTTCTCCTGTTGCAGGATTTCTAGTAAATCCAACTCCCGTTCCTGATGTTTCACCTTTATTTCCAAACACCATTTCTTGTACGTTAACAGCTGTGCCCCAGTTTGATGGAATGTCATTAAGTCTTCTGTAAACTATAGCTCTTGGGTTATTCCAAGATCTAAATACTGCAGTAATGGATTCTATTAGTTGAACTTTTGGGTCAGAAGGAAAATCTTCTCCTTTTTTCTTTTTATAGAATTCTTTAAATCTTTTAACTAATTCTTTTAAATCGTCTGCATCTAACTCAGTGTCAAGTTTAACACCTTTTGCTGCTTTAATTTCATCCATAATATCTTCAAAATGTTTCTTTTCAATTTCCATAACAACATCTGCAAACATTTGAATGAATCTTCTATATGAATCATAAGCAAATCTAGGATTTTGAGTTTTTTTAGCTAGAATTTCAACTGTTTCATCATTTAAACCTAAGTTTAATATTGTATCCATCATGCCTGGCATTGAAGCTCTTGCACCAGATCTAACAGATACTAATAGCGGATTTTCTAAACTACCAAATTGTTTTCCTGTAAGTTTTTCTAGCTCTCCCATTTTGCTATGTATTTGTTCAACAACTTCTTCTGAGATTACTTCATTATCTTCATAATACTTATTACAAGCTTCTGTTGTAACAGTGAATCCTTGAGGTACTGGAATGCCTATACTAGTCATCTCTGCAAGATTAGCACCCTTTCCTCCAAGAAGATTTTTCATTGCTGCATTACCTTCTTTAAAAAGGTATACATATTTTTTAGTTTCCATCTTAACAACCCCTTAAAACAAAATATATATAGCTAAATAGGTGGAAAATTAATTATATTACAAATAACTTCCTCTACCTACCTTCACCCATTTTTACGAAAAGCATAGTTATATTTGTTTTTGAAATTTTCCCAACAATTTTATGAATTTCTTTTCCATTCATAAATTCTTTTCTCACAACCGGTAAGCAATCAACTTCATGTTCTATAATTTTTTTAGCAGCTTGGTATGCTGTATCTTCTTCTTCAACTATAATTATATTTGGCATTCTAGTCATAATAATACCAACAGGTACCTTATGTATATCCGCTGTTCCCATTGCTGTTTTTATGAAATCCTTTCTAGATGCTGCACCAACTAAATTTCCATCATTTACTACAAACAATGTGCCTACATCATTTAAGAATAAATCTAAAATAGCATTATAAGTTGTAGTGTCCTCTGTTACAACTACTGGTTTTGACATGACATCTTTTACCTTAATACTTCTTATATAGTCACTACTAAAGCCTTGTGAGGTCTTTTTTGAGTATATATATCCAACTTTAGGTCTTGCTTCTAATATACCAATCATAGTAAGAATAGATAAGTCTGGTCTCAACGCTGAACGAGTTAATCCTAATTTTCCTGCTATCGCTTCACTGGTAATTGGTTCATTTTCTTTTACTAATTTTATTATTTCTTCTTGTCTTGGTGAAAATTCTATTGTTTTCGCCCTCTTTCGCTTTAAAATTCTAAAAACTTAATGCTATCTTTAAATTAAACTCAATGTAAGATGAATTAAGATTTTATAAATATTTTGTCATAATAATATACTTAATGAAACATTTCTCCATTTCAATAAATTGCCTAATTAACTAATAATTTGTCAATTGTTAGTTACTATATCTTACCATATTTTTCGGAAATGTGCAAATTTTCTGAAATAATCCTTATTTCATTTTTTCATTTGTTTTATTATTT
The DNA here is from genome assembly GCF_002455975.1 of Clostridium sp. UBA6640. Taxonomy (GTDB): domain Bacteria; phylum Bacillota; class Clostridia; order Clostridiales; family Clostridiaceae; genus Clostridium_J. The sequence continues at coordinate 8,116 of NZ_DKLM01000057.1, read as the reverse complement.
ATTTTAGCATTTTAATTGAACGAAATTCTTTTGTGCTACACTTTTCATATTAAGTATAGCACAAAAAAATGAAGATAGGAAGCCTATCTTCATTAATCGTCAAAATTTATTGTATAAGAAAAATTTGTTTCACGAATATTATTGTCTTTTCCAAAGGATTTATTCATTTTTTCTTTTAAATCTGAAGTGACATCTGTAGCTATATTTCTTGCATCATCTACTACATTTTTTACCATTTTATTTATAACTTCTACTGTTCCATCAGTCTTTGTTATTTCAATAGTTATTTTACTAATCAATGCTGCAGCAGCCAAAACTGCTAGTAATTTAGGATACATTACTGAAATTGCTCCTACAGCTAATGCCCCATTTAAAGGAATGTCAAAAACTATTTTATCATTTTTCTTAATAGTAATTCTTGTAGCATTTCCCTTTTCTATTAAGGATTTAATATACTCAATTATTTCATCTTTATCTGAAAAAGTATAGCTTTCACTTTTCTTTTTCTTTTTTCCTTCTTCAATATAAACTAAAGCCTCTAAAACGTCTCCGTTGCATAATTCTAGTACTCTTTTTGCTTCACTATAAGTAATATTAACACGTTCTCTTAACATATCTATTTTTTCTAAAGTTATTTCACTCATTTTTTATACCTTCCTTCTTTATTATTTTTGGATTTTTTCTTCAATGTAATTAAAATGCTTTAACATCAAAAGGCTTTTTGGCTTTCTTGTATAATTAGCGTTTATGATAGAGCTTAAAACTTTATTTAGCTCCTTTTTCGCCTCTTCATTTATAGTAACTCTAGGAACTTTTTCAAGCTCTATAGAATTTAAAAACTTTAATATATTATAAGCCAATGCAGTAATGTGAATACCATATGCTTTCTCACATTCATTACAAACCATACCATAATATTGAAAGGATAAATAATTAGAACTTTTAAGTTTTCTATCACAAATACTACATTGTTCCAAATTCAGTCCATATCCTGTAGCTTTTAGTAGTTTGAGTTCAAAAGTTCTAGTTAGTATTTCTAAATCTGCTACACTATTTTTAATAAGATAAAAAGAAGTTACGAGATCTTTAAATAGTGTACCGTAATTTTCTTCTTCGCAGGCAATATCTATAAGTTCATTAAAATAAGATCCATAAATTAATGTTTCAAAATCTGTTAGCATTTGTTGGAATGATTCTATTATCTTTGCTTCATTTAAGGTATATAGATTTCTCCCTTTAAATACTACATATTCTCCATAACAAAAAGGTAGAGTTGAAGACATAAATTTACTTTTACTTTTTCGCGCCCCTTTTGCTATAACAGATATTTTCCCTAGTTCTTCACTAAAAAGCCAAACTAGTTTATCATTTTCTTTATAATCTTGCGTTTTTATTACTACTGCTCTAGTTTTAATTATGCTCAATTAATCAACTCCAAGTTCTACTTTTTGTATCCTAGCTCCTTAAGCATTATTGGGCTATCTCTCCAATCTTTTTTAACCTTAACCCATAACTTCAGTACTACTTGATTATCAAAGAACTTTTCTATATCCTGTCTAGAATAAGTAGAAATCTTTTTTAACATACTACCATTTTTACCTATAATAATCCCCTTATGAGAATCTTTTTCACATAACATATTAGCATCAATATGATATCTATCCTTCTCATCTTTTTTCATAGAAATAATTTCTACAGCTATACCATGTGGTACTTCTTGTGATAGTAACCTTAATGCTTTTTCTCTTATAATTTCTGTTACAATGAATCTTTCTTGTTGATCTGTTATCATATCTTCTGGATAATATTTAGGCCCCTCTGGAAGATAATTAACTATAAGCTCATTAGCCTTATCAATATTCTTGCCATTAATTGCAGAAATAGGTACTACTTCTGTAAATTTAAAATACTCAGCATATTCTGCTATAGTTTTTGCTACTCTTTCATTTGGATTCTCATCTATTTTATTTACTAACAAGAACACAGGTACATCACATTCTTTAAGTTGATTTAATATGTGAATATCTCCTTTGTTCATTTCCTCACCTGGTGTAGTTATAAATAAAATAACATCTACTTCACCTAAGGCATCTTTAGCTACATTAACCATATATTCTCCTAATTTGTGCCTTGGCTTATGCATTCCTGGTGTATCTACAAATACAATCTGTGAATCTTCTTTTGTCAATATGGTTTGTATATTGTTTCTTGTAGTTTGTGGTCTACTTGAAACTATGGAAAGTTTCTCTCCCATTATATAATTTAGTAATGTTGATTTTCCTACATTTGGTCTTCCTATAATTGTTACAAATCCTGATCTAAACATTATTTCCTCCTCTATTTAAGCAAATCTTCTTTAGTAAATGCTCCTGGTAATATATCCTCTAAGTTTTTCACCACATATTCATCTTCATTTTTAATTATAATTATTTTTAAGTCTTTAGAAGCAAATTCAGCTATTACCTGTCTACATATACCACAAGGAGTTGTAAAGGTAGACATATCACCTACAACTGCTATGACCTTTATTTCCCTGTGACCTTCAGATATAGCCTTAAATATAGCTGTTCTTTCTGCACAATTAGTTGCACCATAAGATGCATTTTCTATATTACATCCTTCATAAACTGAACCATCTTCTGTTACAACTACTGCTCCTACCTTAAATTTTGAATATGGTACATATGCTTTTTCTCTTGCTTTGATTGCTTTTTTTACTAATTCTTTATATTCCATGGACTACCTCCAAAATAAATAAAATATTAACCTCCAAATAAATGTACATAAATTATACCACTATATGATATAATTTCAACTTTTTAATAAACTTATCCTAAAAATTGATATAAAAGCAATGTTAAAAAGCATCCAAAGGCAGCTCCAAATAATACTTCCAATATGGAGTGTATCTGAGAATCCACTCTACTTTGCGCTACAATAATTGCTAATAAATAGGACAATATCATAATTAATGGCTCATTCGTTAATAGTGTTATGGTTGTTGCTATAGAAAAAGCTATAGCACTATGTCCACTAGGCATTCCTCCTTTTAATGGTGTACCTTCATCATAAATAGCTTTAACAACTAAAGTTGCAATACTTACAATTACTAACATTAAAAATATCATATGTGGATCAGAATTTCTTATTTTAAAAAGAATATTTATAGTAAAAGGCATTAATCTATCCCAAAATATGATATATCCTACTAATACAGAGTTAAAAGCGGCAATTAAAACTGCACCAGCTGCAACATTTTTGGCTATTTTAGCTAATGGGTGATAATAGTTTGTAGTAGCATCTATAGCACATTCTATTGCTGTATTAATCATTTCTGCAACAATAACCATGGTTATTGTTATTGTAGTTATTAAAAGTTCAATTTTAGTCAGGTCATAAAAGAAACATAAACATAGCACTAAAATGGCTACTATCATATGTATTCTCATATTTCTTTGAGTCCTTATAGTATGTATTATTCCCTCAATTGCATAATTAAAGCTATCTACTAATTTTTTGACTCTCATTTTCAATACCACCTTAAAAATTATGACATGTAGATAAAACCACATGCCAATAAATTGCTTTATTCAATTGACAATAATTTTTTATATTTTAAAAGAAAAATTTTGTATGAAAGTTAAAATGGTGTATAAGTTAAATTTCCTCAAGGAATCCTATAAATTATCTTTAAAAATAATTAATTAGTATATTAACTATTCCTCTTATTTTATCCTATACGATTAATATTAAACTTATTTAATATTTCTTCTTCTCTTTTACGCATTAGAACTTTATCTTTTTCTTCCATATGATCATATCCTAATAAATGCAATATAGAATGTACCACTAGATATATAACTTCCCTTATAAACGAATGGCCATACTCCTCAGCTTGTTCTGCGGCTTTTTCAAGAGATAGCGCCATGTCTCCTAATACTAAATTGCCTTCATTTAGATCACAAAAATCGAATTCATAGTCTAAATACATTTCCTTAAAAACTTTTCCCTCTTCGTAATCAAGCATTGGAAAAGATAATACATCGGTAGCTTTATCTATGTCCCTTTGCTCTTTATTAATTTTTCTAATTTCTTCATTGTCTATAAAAATAATACTTATTTCAAAGGGAATATTAACCCCTTCTTCCTTTAAAGTATATTCAATTATGTCTTCTATTTTATTCTCTAGTTCTTCTGTCATTTCGATTTTTTCTTGTCTATTATCTAAAAATATCATTTATTACTCCTTCTTTTCTTCTAACTTTAATTTCTCTAGTGGATATTCAATTCTTTCATGATATATCCCTTTTAGTACTTTCAAAAATGATTCTTTAATTTTTTTAAGCTCCTTAAAAGTTAACTCACAATCATCTAATTGATTTTCTCCTAGCCTTCCTTTAAATATATTATCCACCATTTGTTCTATTTTTTCTTTTGTAGGATTTGGTATTGATCTTACAGAAGCTTCAACTCCATCTGCCAGCATCACAATAGCAGCTTCTTTACTTATTGGCACCGGTCCTTTATATTTGTAATCTTCCTCATGTACCTCATCAGGATCTGAACTTTGATTTTTCATAGTTATATAAAAATATTTAACTAATGAATCTCCATGATGCTGTGCTATAACATCCTGTATAACAGTAGGTAGCTTATAGCTCTTAGCGAGCTTTATTCCATCACTAACATGAGAGGTTATAATTAAAGCACTAAGTTTTGGAGAAATTTTGTCATGAGGATTATCTCCGCTAAACTGATTTTCTTTAAAATAGTATGGTCTTTCAATTTTTCCTACATCGTGATAGTAAGCAGATACCCTAGCTAGCACTGCATTCGCCCCAACTGTTTCCGCTGCCATTTCAGCTAAATTTGCCACAAGTACACTGTGATGATATGTTCCTGGCGCCTCCATAAGTAACCTTTTTAAAAGCGGATGATTTGGATTGGCAAGTTCTAATAATTTGATGTTAGTTACTATGTCAAAAATATTTTCTAAAAATGGTAGCATTCCTATAGCTAATATTCCTGAAATAATGCTAGACATTGCAGTTATTGCTGCTTTTATTATTATCTCTGATATATGATTGCTTAGTGCATATCCTATAGTTAATGTAAATATAAAGTTTAATGCTGCTATATAAATACATGAATATAAAATATCATTTCTCTGTTGTACTTTTTTCAATATAATAGGAGCAGCTACAGAATTTATAACTGCAATAATAGTTATTTCTACATTAAATCTTACAATAAAACTTATTAATATGGCATTTAAAACATTAATTGTCATTGAAGCTTTATCATCAATTAATATGGACAATAATATAGGTACACATGCAAATGGAATTAAATAAGGCGATATAATATATAAAGTCCTTGCAAGTATTAAAGAAATACAAGTAAGAATATTTATAAGCATTATTTTATTAGACTTTTTATAAATTTCCCTGCAATTCCATTTTAAATAGTACCACTGTATTAACATTACAGAAAGTATCAATACAATTAAACTTATATGAAAATTTAACCTCAAAGACTTATCTTTATTTAATAGTCCTAATTCTTTTAACACTTCAATTTGAGCGCCTGTTACCGGTTCACCCTCTTTTACAATGATTTGGTCTTTTTTTATTATAACAGGCTTTACTGCTTTTTTAGCTTCTTCTTTTAAATCTTCTGTTTTATCATAGTCAATAAAAACACTAGGCTTGACTTGCGAATATCCTATGGCCATCCCTAAGTCCTTAACATTCTTAGAAAATCTTGAATTATTAAATTGTGCAGTTATTACTCCTTGTGCCAAAACTATATCCTCAGGCCTATTTTCATATACAGTTACCTCATCAAAAATTTTATTAGTTGTACTTATTAAAAAAACTTTTAATTCATCTAATTGTTTTTCATCTAAAGAAAGTAAAGTTGCGTAATTTTCATCAGATAAATTAAAAATTTTTGATGATTTTTTTAGCTCTTGAAGTCTTTTTTCTTCCGTTTTGGTGTTATTAGCTCCCGATACTATACTCAGAGGATATTCCTTGTTAATCTTAGCTACAGTTTCAAATAAACCTTCAATATTTTTTACTGCTACCTTACTGATATTTGCATCATAGGTATATACATCTTGAATATGTTTTACAGAATCTTCAATAAGCCTCTCCGTAGCAATCTGATCTTGAATATCTTTCGATGCTTTTATATCACTCTTAGCTATGTCGCCTACTTCTAAATCGTAAGTTTCTGTAATCATTGAGGTGCTAAGTATAAAATAAATTATTAAAGTAGTAACAACAAAGATACCCCTCTGAGACAATTTAGGTAGCTTAACTCTTTTATCTTTCTTAGAATATTTCATTATATCCCAACTTTCTTTTCTCTAGTTTCTAGAAATCTACTCTAAAACTTCTTCTTTATCAGCAATTTCTTCAGTAGCAATATTTTCTTCTGCTATTACTAATAAGTTCACTACATAATTATCTTCCATTCTTTTAATCTCAGGTATTACCTCTAATATACTTACAGATTTATCAAGATTTAAAATTATATTTCTATTTAGTTCTTTTACCACTTCATCTACATTAGTTTCTACTTTCTCTTCCACTACCTCGTAATAAGTTTCAGTTTTTATAACTCCCTTGTTATTGTCTATTTTATCATAATTTTCAAAGTCCTTTAAGCCATTTCTTATATAAAATTTTTTATCTTTAAATTCTATATAATAGCTTTTCGATACCTTACCAGTTCTTTCTCTCTTTACTGTGTATTCAGGCACCTCTTTACTTTCTTCATAAAAAGTCTTAGCATATACAGTACCTTCAGCTTTAACATTATATTCTTTTCCTTCTTTTCCTTGCTCTGATTTTATTAATAAATCTCCTCGTTTTACAATCTTACCTGGCTCAACGATAGTAGTACCTGATGTTGAGAATATTCTATCCACTTCACCATCTTTAGACGCTACGATATCTCCTGTAGTTTTATCTTCTCTAATCTTAGGAGGGGCTTGTCGTTCTGCCACTTGTACCATTAATTTAGAACCCTCTATTCTAGCTTTAACCCACATTACTTCATCATTATCCTCTATAATCTTTTCTTCTAATTTATATACATCAAAATCTTTTTTAAATGTTCCTCTATCTATTCCATAAGACTTAAGTAGCATTCTTATTTCAAAAGGCGATAAATACTTATCTGTAATTATCTCTACCTTCCATATAAAGCTACTTAGGTAATATAAAACACCTATAAACAATATTAAAGTTATTACTAACGTTTTTCTTCTTTTAAGTTTTAAAATCTTAAAAGTGACACCCTTTCTCTTTAAGACTTTAATTCTACTATTAGTCTTCGTTGCTCCTTCTAAAATGGTATTATAATCTTTTAAACCTATTTCCATGGTGTAGTTTGTTAAGCTTCTTCTTTTAACATTTTTAACTACAACATCATTTCTCCACAAAAAATTTATGAACTTTTCTGGCTTTAAACTTTGAACTTCTATGACTAATATTCCATTACCATATTTTTTTATATTATTCATTTTCTCCATATTCAATAGATTTAAACTTTCCAGTTAAAACTATTGTGCTTCCTCCTACAAATATAATTTCAAAGTCTCCGCCTAAAATTGTAATTATAGCTATTGAAGATTTTACCTTAACCATTTCTTTTTCAAATAAAATAATACCTTTATGATTTTCTATAGTAATCTCATTATTGGATACTACCGTTATTTTAGGGATGTCCATTATTACTTCTCTAGGAATATCTAACTTATTAGCTAAGCGCTCTGTGGCGTTTTGTAATTTATTATTCAAAATAATCACCTCTTATTTTTGTTTAGGTATCTGAAGTAAAATAATTGGTCAAAGATGCAAGAATATTTTCTGTCAGACAAGGCGTTAGGTTTTAATGACAGTTATTCTATTACCAGATTCTGGTAACGTAGTATGTCACAAAATAGTCTAGCATACTGACTTTTTATTTTTTTGAAGATGCCTTATATACAGGATTTCTTAGTAAAAATTTAATTTATGCATGATTTTAATTTCCATAACAAGAATTCTTTTCTACGAATGAAAAATTAAGAATGAAGGATACGAATTATGGTTAAAACTCCACG
>NZ_DKLM01000058.1 GCF_002455975.1 Clostridium sp. UBA6640 | reverse complement strand
AGAAGTCATTAAAGGCAGATCCTTCTTATATAGATAATTATGCTAGTTTGATGCCAAATATATTAAAAGCTATAGGGGAACCAGATTCTTCCGAACCATATTTTCATTATGCCACTTATAAAGAACCATATAATAGTAGTATATATATTAGTAAAGCTACTTATGATTGGTATTCTAATAATGATAGCATTAGTGCTGTTAAGAATTTTAAAGTTGCACAAATACTAAAGCCAAATATAACTGATTTTAAATATCAAACTGCGCTAATATACTTATCAAATCATAATTACAATGAAGCTATAAACATTTTAAAAACTTGTATAGAAGAAGATGATAAATCAATTAAATATCATAGAACTTTAGGAACTGCTTATCTAATTTCTAAAAAGACTAAAGAAGCTTTAAATGAAATAAAAATTTCTTATTCTCTTGACCAAAAGGATATATTAACATTGAATAATGCTGGATGCTATTATATAACCGTTGATGGGGATTTAGAAAGGGCCTTTGAAAATTTAGATGCAGCTTATAAAGGATTAAAAGATAGTGATGATGATTATACCAGAACTACTATCAAAGAAAATTATAATAAAATAGTTGATTTAAAAAACAAGTATGCTAATGGTAAAGATAATGAGGTTTTGCAAATACCTGATTTTGTAATGTTTTATTAGATAGAACACCTTTGTTTGAACAAAGGTGTTTTCTTATATCTATAATAAAATTAGAAGAAAAGTTTTAATTTATAAATTATAGAATAAATAATATTAAAAGAACTCCCATTCTCTAACAGCTAAACCACGTTGTTGTTTTTTGTATATAAAATAAGTGTCAATAGCAAATATGAGATTCATTGCTCCGGGGTATACCCTAAAAGTTGTGACAACAAAAATTGCAGATACAATTAAAATTAGAAACCCCTTTTTTACTTGACCAAGAAGAATTTGACCCAGCCCAGGGATTAACAAAGAAGCTACTATATAAATAAATGCACTCATTAAATTAATTTTAGGAGGGATTAACCCATTAAAATATATTTTTTGCTTCAAATTATTAACCTCTACGCCACAATTTACACAAGTACTTTGAAGAGAAATAATTTTTTTACCACAGTTATAACAGAATTTGTTAGCTGTAAATTGTCTAATACCACACTGTAGACAGATGGAATGATCATTATCCATAAAAGCACCACAATTTGTACAAAACATTATAATCACCTCAAAACATATAAATAAATTATTCACTTAATATAGATATTATCATTATTATTTATTTTATGATAGAAGAATAAATATAATTTTTATGGGGAAATAAGTAAAATTTTTACAAAAATTCTTCTCTTTAAATAGTTTATTTTTACCATATATATAAAATGCTAAAAAAGTAATAAAAATTGGTCATATTTATAAAGATTTTGTAAAATGTGCTATACTTTTTTAAAAAATATGATATACTAATTATTGTTAGGCGATAAATAAGCACTATAATGAATACTATACTGCAATAAAAACAAATAAATATTAGAAAAATAAAATTTTTATTGCATTTTTCAATCAATTGTGTTTATATAAAATTATAGAAGCTTTATTTAATAATACTGATGTAATTTACTAAGAATGTTTTCGGGGGTAATTAAGAATGAATTCTAATATTGTGGAAAATTTACAAATTAAAACATCAGAGAATGTTTACAGAAACTTAAGTGTTGCAAATTTAGTTGAATTTGCAGTGAAGAGAGAAGAAGGAACTTTAGCAGAAAGTGGAGCATTAGTAGTTAGTACTGGAAAGTATACAGGAAGATCTCCAAAAGATAGGTTTATTGTAAGACAAGATAGTGTTAACGAATATATTAACTGGGGAGAAACTAATCTTCCGATTGAAGAGGATATATTTAATAAACTGTATGATGAAGTAATCAATTATTTATCAGATAAAGATCTATTTGTAGTAGATGGATATGTAGGTGCACTAGAAGAATATAAGATGGATATCCGTGTTGTAAATGAATATGCATCAGAGGCGTTAATGGCAACACAACTATTTAGAAGACCTACAGAAGAACAATTAAAAAAACACAATCCTCAATTTAGTGTAATTGTAGCACCAGGATTTAAAGCTAAAGGTAAAGAAGATGGAGTTAATTCAGAAGCTTTTGTTCTTATCAATTTTGATAAAAAAATAGTTTTAATTGGAGGAACTCAATATTCAGGAGAAATTAAAAAATCAATTTTCTCAATTATGAATTTTTTATTACCGCTAAAAGGAGTTTTCCCAATGCATTGTTCAGCTAACATTGGAGAAAATGGCGATACAGCAGTATTCTTTGGATTATCAGGAACAGGTAAAACAACTTTATCTGCTGATCCAGAAAGAAGATTAATTGGCGATGATGAACATGGATGGTGTGATAAAGGTGTATTTAACTTTGAAGGTGGTTGTTATGCTAAGACAATAAAACTTGATAAGGAAAAAGAGGCACAGATATATAATGCGTTAAAATTTGGTTCATTACTTGAAAATGTAGTGCTAGACGAAAATAAAAGACCAAACTTTGATGATGACAGCTTAACAGAAAATACAAGAGGTGCTTATCCAGTAGAACATATAGATAATGCAGATTTGAGTGGATTTGGAGAACATCCAAATACAGTAGTATTCTTAACAGCAGATGCTTTTGGGGTAATACCACCAATATCAAAATTATCTAAAGAAGCAGCTATGTATCATTTTATGTCTGGATACACAAGTAAATTAGCAGGCACTGAAAGAGGAATAACTTCCCCGAAGGCAACTTTCTCAGCTTGTTTTGGAGAACCATTTATGCTTATGAATCCATCAGTATATGCTAAACTGTTAGGAGAAAAAATAACAAAATATAATACGGAAGTTTACCTTGTAAATACAGGATGGTCTGGTGGAGCTTATGGAGTAGGTAAGAGAATGAACTTAACCTATACTAGAGCAATGGTAAAAGCTGCATTAAATGGACAATTAAAAAACATAGATTTTGAAGAACATGAAATATTTAAGGTACTAGTACCAAAAGAGGTACCAAATGTACCAAGTGAAATATTAAATCCAAAAAATACTTGGACTAATAAAGAAGAATATGATATTAAAGCAAAAGAACTTGCAAAAAAATTCAACGATAACTTCCAAAAATTTAAAGAAGTAAGTGATGATATTAAAAATGCAGGTCCAGTAGCGTAATAATACTTATATAAGAGGAAAGTGTATATGCACTTTCCTCTTTTGCGTGTAACAACGCATATAAATTAATATTTATTAAAAAAATTGTTTATAAAGTCGCAAAATTAACCAAAAAAATAAATTTTTAGACAAATTTACTTCAATATATAGCAGAAATAGATTATAATGGTATATGTCAAAAAACAATGATTAGGGGTAGGGGAAATGAAAAGACGTAATGGAATAAAAAAAATTATAATTGGATTATTAGTAATAGGAGGATTTTCAGCAGCTATAATTTTTAAGAATAATTTAGAATTAAATAAATATAATCATAAATATAAGGTTGAGATTGTAAAGTATGATAACTTTTATGAAGGAACTAATATTAAATTTTACTATCTAGATGGAAAAAATGATTATCAGCAGAAATTAAAAAATAAATATAAATATGATAAATTAGTTGCTAATGGCGTAAATGAAATAGACAAGGCTTTTGAAATGATTAAGTGGATAAATAGTAAAGCAGAATTTAAGATAAATGCTATTGAAGTGGGGAAAAACACAGAAGAAATAATGAAGAAAATTGAAACTAATAAAGTATTGTCTGATGATAATTATGCAACACTTTTGGAAGAAGGATTATCTACAATTAATATAAATGTAAGAAAAGGCAAGCTTTTCGCAAGTAATAATACAAAGGTTAAACCTAGACAAAATTATAAGGTAATTGAGGTATGGAGTAAGGTTCATGGTAAATGGGTAATGATAGATGGTGGTAATGGCTGCTATGTGACCGATAAAGATATACCATTAAGTGCTGTTGAAATAATTGAAAAAGGTATTGAAAATGTTAATATTGTAGGGTTAGAAAATGAAAAAGCTGTCAAAAAATATAAAAAGAATATGGGAAAATATTTTAATAGCTATGTTATAGAAATTGATAATAATAAATTTGATGAAATTAAAAGTAACTCTTATGTTACTTATGTAAAAAATAAAGAGGACGCTCAGTTAGAAAATAAAGAAGGATATATTGGACCTACTATATTTGTGAATAAAAAAGATGTATTTCATATAAACCCAGAGATAATATATCATGATGAAAAGAATGATAACCTTCCAACAATTATATTATCTAAAAGAGATGCAAAAGAAGATACAGAGGAGTTTATAGGATTTACTACAGGGGTATTTAAAAATAGTGTTATGCTAGAGAAATATTATATAAGTATTGATGGAGGAAATTTTGTAAAAGTAAATACCTATTATGATTTAGCTATAGTGAATGGAGAGAACTCTATAAAAATATCTGAGGATGGAAAGACTCCAATTAGAGAAATAACGATTAGAAAGAATTAAGGTATTTTCTTTCAGATACTGTAGGCATCTTCAAAAAATAATAG
>NZ_DKLM01000080.1:98505-109306 GCF_002455975.1 Clostridium sp. UBA6640 | reverse complement strand
TATTTTATAAAAAATAATATCATATAAAATAGCTAATATAGAGCGCCACGGTATTTTAAAGCATGCGTTAAATTGGGGGCTGGTATATCTATCTATGAATCTATAAATAATCTTTAAGAAACAATTAATTTTAAAAAACTCATTTATAACTGCTACGAAAAACCGTATCATAAATAAATGAGTTTTTTTAATATATTAGTATTAAATTTTTATATAATTTTCACATGAGAAAATTATATTATATTTTAGATAATATTTTACATCTTTGTTCTATTATAATGAGTATGTTACTATATAGGAAATGCATAAAAGAACTAAGAATGAAGGATATAAGTCGAATAGATTACTTAATGATATATTTAAACTATCTAAAAAGTGGACAATATAAAGTTTAAAACTATATCAAGGAAGGTTATAACATAGCTATTTATATAGTATAAATTCTGTTCTTATAAAAAAGAAGGACATTATGATATTTTTAACTAATAATAGAATCTAATAAATTATTAGCTTCATCTTCAGTAATTTTTTTAATTAAAATTATCTCATCAATTAGAAATTTTCGTGCATTCATTAGCATTTGGCTTTCACTTGTATTAAGAGCTTTTTCCTTATTTAGTTGGGTTAAGTCATAGACTACCTCAGCACCATCTTTTAAAGAACCTGTTTTAATTTTATCCATGTTAACTTGATATCTCTGCTTAGAATTAAGAGGTTCACTTGGCTCTGAGTCTCTAGCATCAAGATCTAGTAATACGTCTTTAAGTGTAGAATCATCACTAATTAAACGTATATTTGAATTAGATAATCTCCAAGATGGAATCATTATCTCCATATTATTTGTTAACATTTTTATTATATAATACTGTTGCTTCTTTCCTTGGAAATTTTTCTCCTCTACGCCTTGAATCACTCCTGCACCTTGCATTGGGTAAACAATTTTATCACCAATTTCAAACTCAAACAAATAACTCGCCTCCATATATTGTATTCATTATATTAAGTATAACACATATTAAGTTTTTTATCAAACTTATAATAATATCACAGGCTGTATAATTGTGTCAATATTATAATTTAAAAAAATAAATTACAATTAATGCAATAATCTGGTGATATATAACGACATTATTTTTTGAAATAATGTATTAGTAATTTATAGATTCTAAAAGGTATTAGCTAATAAGTTTACATAAAATGTCTTGGAAAAAAGCTTACATATTGTGCGGTATATTTTTCTATGCTATAATGAAAAGCATAGAACTAAGCATTAAAATTAGAAAATGAAATTAAGGAGAGTGCTTTATGAGTGTAGGTGTTTTTAACTAACTAATTGAATAGTTATTTCTTAAAAACTTTTAAAAATCTAAGATATTTTAGGTTTATTTGTTGATGAGTTTTTTAAGAAAAAGTTAGAACACGGATAGCATTCAACCTTATTATATATGTTATTAAACCGTGCTTTTGCGCGGTATTTTTATACCCAAAAGGGAAAATGTATATTTTTTACTATAGATTTTGTAGTCATTATATTAAGATGTAGCACTATTTGCTTTAAATTCCTAAGAGAATTTTTAAGGAGATAGGGTATATTTTAGTATATACATTCTATGGTTTTAAATAATACTATTTTAACATATACGACTTAAAAGGCTGTAGTGACTTGATGTTGCTATAGCTTTTTTATTTCTCTATCTAATGTTTCTAACTTGGCTATGGGGCTAGGCATCTTTAGTTTATTATTTTCTTTCGGATGCCTGCATGTTTTAAATTATTGATATTTGAGAGAGAGGTAGATACTAATGGAAAACTATTTAGAAACCGTAAATAAGAATGTAAATATAGATGAAGGAATACAAGCCATAACAAATACATTAATTAATATATATTTTAAAGAAGGTATTTCTACAAAAGAATTAGCTAGAAAGNNATTTTTACCTATCCCTGTAATTACAGCTATAAAGAAAGAGCTTATCAAATGTGATTTAGTAGCTCAGGATAGAGGAGTAAGACTTACAAGGAAAGGTAGAGGGGTTGTAGAGGGAAATCTGGGCTTTTATGGCTTGAATATAGAGTTATATACTAAATTATTTTCTGAATCATGGGAAGATGTTAAAGAAATTAGTGAAGTAAAAGAAGCTTTAAAAGAAATATTTATAAATCGTCCTCAGGTTGACGTTACTATAGACCAATCAAAATGTACAGTAGATACTGCTATAAAAAGAGCAGTATTATGTCTTAGAAATTCTGCATTGATAGGAAAAAGGATTTTATGCGTAGGTGATGATGATTTAGTAAGTATAGCTTTAGGATTTCTATTAAAGAAGCTATTTAATGATATAAGATACAGTAAAACAAAAATTTTTGTTATGGATATTGATAATAGAATTCTTGATTATATAAGTAGTATAGCTAAAAAGGAAGAACTACCTATTGATTGTGAGTATGTAGATTTAAGATTCCCGTTGTCAGAAAGTTTTAGAGGGCAGTTCGATTGCTTTTTCACGGATCCTCCATATACTCTTCAAGGAATGAGTTTATTTCTTTCAAGAGGACTCGAAGCTTTAAAAGATGAAAGTGGCCTTAATGTATTTCTTTCTTATGCACATAAGTCTCCAGAATTTGAGCTTAATATGCAGAAACACTTTGTTGATATGGGACTTATGGTTTCAGAAATATTAACTGCATTTAATAATTATAATGGTGCAGAAATAATTGGAAATATAGGACAGATGATTATTCTTAAAACTACTAGTAGTAGTAAATCTTTAATAGAAAACTGTTATAAAGAGCCAATTTACACTGGGGAATTAAAAGTAACAGTTCGCTTTTATAAGTGCAAGAAATGTGGAGAAATAATGAAAGTTGGACTTTCAGAAAAATTTAATACTATAGAAGAGTTAAAAGGAAAAGGATGCTATAAATGTAACAATCAAATATTTCAGCTTATTGAAAAAAGAAGAGCATAGCATTAACAAATAATAGAGTTTAGAATGCTTTTTAGCAATTCATTTATGAAATATCTTTAGTACTATTAATGATTAAAGTTATTTAAATATTTAAGCTGATATTAAAAGGAGAGATTATGATTAGGTTAGAACAACTTGGAAGGCATATTTTAGTAGAATACTATAATTGCGATAAAGAAATATTAAATAGTTATAATAAGATTGAAAAATATATGTTACAGGCAGCAGAAGAAGCTGAAGCTACGGTGGTAACGAGTACATTTCATATGTTTAATCCTTGGGGAGTTAGTGGAGCTGTTATTATTCAAGAATCACATTTAACTATTCATACATGGCCTGAATATGGATATGCAGCTGTGGATTTATTTACTTGTGGAGATACAGTTAACCCTTGGAATGCATTTGAATACTTAGAAAAAAATTTAAAGGCTGGAAAGGTAGATTATACAGAAGTATCTAGAGGAATAGTAGATCGTATCCGTAAAAATGCTAAAGAGGATTTGGGAGAAATTAAATTTAAGCCTTAAATTAAGAAAATTTTAAAAATAACTAGTCAGTATTATAATGAAATTGAAAATTGACTATTGACAATGGATAATTGTGGTAGATTCTCAGCAGAGCATGAGAATTTTTAAAGAAATTAGTTTAATTAAAAACAATTTCAGCCATAATTGTCCATTTTCAGTTTTTTATTGATTAAGGTTATAAATTTAAATAATTTAATAAAGTGATTTTTTAATCCACTTTATAAGGAAATTCCTTATAAGGTGGTTCTTATCTGTTCTACTTTTACTTCATATAATTAAAGTAAGACATTTATAAAAGTACAGTTCTAAAATTAATATATGTGAAAATAACGAGCATTTTTTAGTATCATAGCTGAAACTATTGAATTCATAGTTCACAACTCACAATTGTGGAAATTTCTCAACAAAAGCTGAGAAATTTTAGAATTGATTTATTTTTGAAGTAACATAGTCACCTTCTGTAAAAATTAGTGGCTGTAGTTTCTCCATAGTATTAGTTAAGTTTATTAGTGTTATTCCGAGCTATACTGCACCTCAGGGGAACCCTAAATGGCTTCACTACTGTTCCCCAGAGGTGGAAAAGTTAGCAATTGTATTGCTAGTAAAAAATCTATTAAAGAAATTAGTTTGATTAAAACTAATTTCAACCTTAATTGTGAATTGTGAATTGTGCACTATTTTAAGTTGTGAATTAAAATACCAAGAGTGTAGCTATATTCATATTAAAGTAGTTTATCTATAATAAAATTGTATGGAGTGATTGAGATGAAGATTGGAGTATTAATGGGAGGAGTCTCTTCAGAAAGAAAGATTTCTATACTTTCAGGTAAAGAGATATTAAATAATCTTGATAAAAGCAAATACGAGGTTTTACCTATAGTAATAAATTCAAAAGAGGAAATAATAGAAAAAGTTAAAGGAGTAGATTTTGTATTTATTGCCTTGCATGGAGCTTTCGGAGAAGATGGAATAGTACAAGGGGTATTAGAGAGTATATCCATGCCATATTCAGGTTGTAATATTCTTACTAGTGCTCTTTGTATGAATAAAAACCAAACTAAAAGAATATTAAAAAGTGAAGAAATAGTAGTTCCACCAGGTATTATAGTTAATGATATAAATCAATTACCAATGAAAATTATAGAAGAACTTGGTTATCCAATGGTGGTTAAGCCTAATAACGGAGGCTCAAGTATAGGAACATTTTTAGTAAATAACAAAGAAGAACTTAAAGATAAAGTTTTAAAAGCATTACAATATGATAACGAGATATTAATTGAAAAATATTTAAGAGGACATGAATATACAATACCAATGCTAAATGGAGAGATATTACCGATAATATCTATTAAAGCTAAAAATGAATTTTTTGATTATAATTCAAAATATGAGGATGATGGTGCTGAAGAAATTGTTGCATCATTACCCTATGAGCTAGAGAAAAAGATGAAGCAAATAGCAGAGCAATGTTGGCATATATTTAATTGTAAAGCATATGTGAGAATTGATATTATAGTAAGTGAGGGAGTTCCATATGTGTTAGAATTAAATACTTTACCTGGAATGACGAAAAATTCCCTTTTTCCTAAGAGTGCAAAGGGAGCCAATATGAAATATAGTGAGTTATTAGATAAGATTATCGAATATTCGCTAGCTTGAAAGGAGAAAAATCTTTGATTTTTTCATCATTTAAAATCAATAATGAGCTACCAATATATATACAAATTGAAGAGCATATAAAAGACAGTATAGCAAAAGCACTTCTTCAAAAGGGAAGCAAATTACCTTCCACAAGAGAAGTTAGTGAGATGCTGAATATAAGCAGAAATTCAGTAGTTACAGCTTATGAGAATTTAGAAAGTGATGGCATTGTTGAAACTTTAAAAGGCAAAGGAACTTTTGTAGCTATAGAAACAAAGCTAGTAAGTGGAGAATTCAATATTGATTGGAGTTCTAAAGTCAATAATTATGGAAGTGCGTGTAGAGATTTAGATATAATTAAAACTGAATTACCTTGGAAAAAAGGAATGATTTCTTTTAAAAGTATTGCTCCAGAAGAGAATTTATTTGATTTAGAGGAGTTTAAAAGGGCTTTTTTAAATGGATTTTCTTTAGAGGGAGATAAGTTATTAAACTATGGCTATGCTAAGGGATATAGACCATTGATAGAGTATCTTATGGACTATATGGAGGAGAAAGGAGTTAATACAAAAGGAAAAGAAATATTAATAACTAATGGATTTACTGAGGGTTTCGATATAGCGCTAAGCTCTTTAACAGTGCCAGGAGATATAATTATTTGTGAAAATCCCACTCATAATACTGCTTTAAAAATTATGAAGGCTCACGGTTTAAATGTGATTGGAATACCTATGACTTCTGATGGAATTGATACTAGAATATTAGAAGATACGTTGCAAAGTAATTCTGTAAAATTATCATATATTGTCCCTTCATATCATAATCCTACTGGTGTTGTTATGAATGGTGAGAGAAGACAGGAAGTATTTAGGATTTTTCAAAAATACGGGGTGCCTATAATAGAGGATGGTTTTAATGAGGAGTTATTATATTCTGGTTCGCATCTTCCATCAATAGCATCCCTTTGTACAAAAGGTAATGGAGTTATTTATATTGGAAGTTTTTCTAAGATACTTTTTCCGGGATTAAGATTAGGTTGGATTTTTGGAGATGCTAAATTGATAGATATATTAGAGAGTGTTAAAAGATCTAGAACTATTCATTCTTCTTTTCTTGATCAAGGAGCATTTTATCATTACATGAAAAGTGGGGCTTTTAATAGATATATAAAGAAAATTAGAAAATATTATGGATATAAGTATGAATTTACCTTAGAGCAAGTGAAGAGGTATATTCCTAATGAATATATAATGGGGCAGGGAGGACTTCATATATTCATAAAGCTTCTTAACGGACTTAGTTCAAGGGTCGTACTTGAGGAGTGTTATAAAAGAGGAGTGGTATTTACGCCAGGAGATATATTTTACACTGATGGTAGCGGTGAAGATACTATAAGACTGGGTTTTTCAAGAGTTAATGAAGAGGATATAAAGAAAGGAATAAAAATCATTGGTGCTGTGGTTAAGGAGTTAAGTGAGGAAACTAAAAAATGAGGGAAATTAGTAATGTTTAATCAAAGCTTGGAGCTAATTATAATAAATACTTTGAAATGAAATAACTAGTCAAATATGTGATCATAATTGGCTAGTTATTTTTTAAAAGATATTTAAATGCAAAATAATTATTAATCTTAGTATATGTAAGATTAACTATTCAAAAATTTTTCAGCATCATTTATATTATCAAAAAGGCTTTCTTGATCTTCTTCAAATACCCTCTTTACTTGCATTTTCAATACAGCAGAACTCATTATAAATGCAGCTTTTTTATACCCCTTCGCTTTTGCATAAGCTTTGCTTTCATTAAGTTTATCATTGATTTCAGGAAGAACTGCTGTAGTCTTTGATAAGTCAGTGCAAATTTTAAAATTTGGACCTGTGCTATCTACAGCTTTTTTGAAGTCTACTACATAATTATTAGCTTCTTCCATTTTCATACTTCCCTCAACTACAACGTAAATGCAGTTTTTTAATCTATCATACCTTATCTTGTACATGTAAAATCCACCTCATATAAATAAAAATATTAACTATTCAGACAATTTTTAACCCCTTTAACATTAAAAGTCTAATTATTTAAAATAATAACAACTCTATATAATTTTTTATCTTCTAAAATTATTATAATTTTATTATTGCAGCAATGTGATTTTCACCTGCACCTGAAGATGTAAGTAAAAGAGTTTGGCCTTCTTTAAGTAATCCTTTTTCATTAGCTTCATAAAGAGTTACTGGTATTGAAGATGAAGCAAGATTTCCATACTTGCGGAAGGTTTGATATGAACGTTCTTTAGGAATATTAATAGAATCTCTCCATGCATCATGAGCCCAATCAGCCGGTTGATGAGAGAAAAACATATCAATATCTTCTGAAGTCATATTAGCTTTTTTAAGTGTTTTTTCAAGAATATCTTGCATTATATCAACAGAGTTCTTTCCCACTCTATTTGTTTTAATAGGATTAGTTGTAAAGAATGGTCTTAGTGGAGATGGTTCAAAGAATCTTCTTCTTTTCTGATTCAAAGGCATTCTTTCAGCAAGTGTAAATGCATCATGAAAATAACCATCAGAATTGCAGCAAGATGCAACATATCCTCTTCCTTCAGGAACTTGTCCCATAACTACGGCACCAGCTCCATCTCCTGCATATAGGCTTAAATAATCTGAGTAATCGAGAATTCTTGAATGAAATACAGAAGTTACGATTAAGATATTTTTAAATTCGCCCATTGCTATTAAATTAGATGCAGTGGTAACCATTGTAATAAAACTTGAACAACAAGTATCAATATGCCAAGCACCTGCATTTTTTAAACCTAATTTATATTGAACTAAACTTGCATTGCTAGGAATTATTTCATCTTGAAGCATAGAATGAACCATGACAAGATCAATATCGTCCTTTGAAATGCCAGCATCTTTAATAGCTACCTCCGCTGCTTTAACTTCTGCATCTGAAGGCAGCATATTAGCTGGAAACACTCTTCTTTCATCTATTCTTTCAAAAGGACTCTTTCTACCTTCAGGTAAATTTACTAGTTCGATATTTTCCCAAAAGTCATTTTTCCTAATTTCTTCTGGAATACATGCACCGATTCCTAAAATTCCAGAAGGCACGATTTCTTTTAACATTTAATTAACCCCCCAACTGTTGTAAAAAACTCAAAAATGTAGTAATAATGTATAAAATATAAACATTATGAATTATTATATTTTATATACTTATTCTACAAGTTATTTTACATTCCTTTTAAAAATTACCTTAGATTATATAATTTTACAACAATTATCGACTATATTTATTGATATTATACAATGGAGAAACAGTGGATATTTAAATTTACAAAAATATTCATATTATTTTAAATTATTTAAAGATTAAATTTAATATTTATAAATAAAACCTTATAGAATACTCTACAAGGTTTAAATATATTACTTAACATAACTTTTAAATTTAAAAAAAAGGAAATTTTAATGATAAAGAAGATAAATAAAAATTTATTTTATCTTCTAAAGCATAATCATTATTGCCAAAGAAGAGGGCAGGATTATTTTCAAGAAGATGTAGGGTTATAAGAATATATAAATTTAATGGAGTTATATTTATTGTAGCTGTATATAAGGGTAAAATGGCATTAGTGTTTGATATAATGAAAGCTACAGAGGCATTAATTTCATCATCAATAGATATGTTATTACTTAGAGCTTTATGAATAAAATCATTAGCTACTTTATTATTATGGATTATAGAATTATTATCGTATTCGATGATGTCATTTTGAATTTGACTTATATAAAGACCTATTATAAAATTTGAAATACTTATCTGGAGATTAGAAGAAGTTGTTATGATACCATTATTATTATTATTATTATTATTAGAAGGGTTTACGCTTAAAAAACAGTATATTCTATTAAAGTTACGATACAATAACCTACCATCTTTTATTAAAGGATTAGAATTATTTAAGAATTGAGCGCAAGGAGGAATCTCACCTTTAAAAGCATTGCAGTCATAGCACCTATAGAATCTACGCATATAGAACCTCCATAAACTTAGTAATATTATATAATATGATTTAAAATATAGAATGATATATTTTAGTAAATGCTTAATTAAGTATTAAAGAATAACTAGTTAATATTAATAAATATTTTACTAGTTAATTTCTTTCGGGCCTATTATCAAAGACGTTTAAAGAATAGAATACAAATTATAATTCTTTAAATAATCTCATTCTATATGAATTAATTGCTGTTTCACCAAGTTTATCTAATAATTTTGAATTAACATAAGCACCAACTAAGGCTCCAATAGCTGGCAGCATTTGCATAAGTTTAGCAATATCAATATAGTCTCTATACTCCTGTTGAAACTTTCGCCAATCAAAGTAATTTATATCATTAGGTAATGAACTAGAGTACTCTTCCCATCTCTCCATTTTTGAAAATACTTTATTTATATTTTCTTGGCTAGAAAATGCAAGCTCAAATATGTGAAGTATATATAGTCTTTCTTTATAGTCACGAACATCAAATCCATAAATTGAAGCAACATCATATAAAAATTTTATTTTTATACTAAGAAGTAATGGAAAGTCAGCAAGGCTCATAACAAACCCTCCAGCACCTGTACCAGCACCCTCTATCATAGCAGTTCTTTTATATGTTAAAATTTTTTCTTTTACTAATCTTTCTTTTTCTTCAAGATCTAAGATTCCATAAGGAGGCTTGGTAGCAATTTCTGAACCTAAAAGCACAAATCTAATCATATTTTTTATTGCAGATGTTAGCATTTCATGATATTTTTCTGGAATTACATTATTAAATTTATTTTGCAAACTTTTTGATGTTTTACTAATTATAGAAGGCTTTTTTCGCATTTTTGATTTCCAATTCTCTAATTCTTGGGCTGCATTTAAGTAATAATCATTCATAACATCACCTTATTTCAATATTATATTTTCAATATTATTATTAAGTATATGAGTTTAAATATTCATTATAATTCTCATACCATATATATACTAATTAAAATATAAAGTAAATAATTTTTTAATTATAGATAAATTTTAACCTACATAAATAAATGTTAATAATGTGGATATTATTTGATTT
The DNA here is from genome assembly GCF_002455975.1 of Clostridium sp. UBA6640. Lineage (GTDB taxonomy): Bacteria > Bacillota > Clostridia > Clostridiales > Clostridiaceae > Clostridium_J. The sequence continues at coordinate 99,049 of NZ_DKLM01000080.1, read as the reverse complement.
GTATTTTTAAAATGTGGATAAAAAGCTTCTCTCTAAACATATATTTTATAATGCACAGAGAGGAATATGTTACGATATTTTTAACGTAATGCAGTTATTCATTATATTTTAATCTATATTCATCCTATAAAATGCTCATTGAAATAGCATCGTGGTATTTATGGCTATAAAATAACCTATCTTTGAATTCCTTCTCTTTTAAATCTGGCTTGTTTATATGTATTTACAGTTATTTCATTATATAAATATACTTCAAGATTAATTTTACGTAAATTCAATATTCCAAAAGCATAAATAAATGTGAGTTTTATCACAATTTAGGGTATAATTCTCAGTGGTTAATAATATAAAAATAATTATGAATATTATTAGTAGACTAACAATAATCAGTCAGTCAGTTTCCACTAAAAACTTATATTTAAATTCACATATTTTTATATAAATTCTATATGAAAAGTGAAACTATAGGGATGCAATGCGAAAACTTAATATATACTCTGGAAAATAAATTTTCTATAAAAGCAGCTTAAATCCTTAGAAATTA
>NZ_DKLM01000080.1:53864-98385 GCF_002455975.1 Clostridium sp. UBA6640 | reverse complement strand
GGCCCTATAATAAATGCTTGGCAACAAGTCATCTGAAACAAAATTGACAAATAAGAAAGTTAAAATTTTTTATATAAATTTCTATAAAATTATTGACTAGAAAATAACTTAATGATAATATTAAAAAATACTTAGCCAGCTAAATAGTTAGGAGGAAATAAATGAATTGTTATGAATCTGATTCACTATATCATGTTTTTTATCAAGTGATAAGATTACATTACTACCGCACTCACACACAACTTGATAAAATAGGCCTGTATCCTGGACAGCCACCTATGTTACATGTTCTATATATGAAAGATGGGCAAAGCCAAAAAGAATTAGCTAGTAAGCTTGAAATAAAGCCTGCTACAATTACGGTAATGTTAAATAGAATGGAAAAATCAAAACTTGTGGAGAGGCGTCAAGATCCTGAAGATCAACGGATATCAAGAGTATATCTCACTGAGTATGGTAGAGAAATTTGCCAAGATATGAATGAGATTGTAAAAAGTATAGAATCGGAATGTTTTAGTAATTTTACAATGGAAGAACAAGTTTTACTTCGTAGGTTATTCATGCAAATGCGCGATAATCTTTTAAAGGTATGTGACAAAAAGGTAGATATATAATATCAAATTAAATAAAATTTAATTTTAGATGCCTAAAGCCAATAAGTTTTTTATTAAAGATATTTATTAACTTAATTTTACATGAAAAGTTTAATAGCTTTAACTGACTGGAGATGATTATTAATGATTAAGTTGTTTAAGTTTTTAAAACCATATGCAGCTTCTATAGCTGTTATTTTAATACTTGTATTTTTTCAATCCCTTTCTGAACTGTATTTACCAACTTTAATGTCAAATATAGTTAATACGGGGATAGTGAATGGAGATACAAACTATATTTTTAAAATTGGTGGATTCATGCTTCTTGTAGCAGCAGGCGGTACTATTTGTACAATTTTAGCTAGCTTTTTATCCTCAAAAGTTGCAACAGGATTTAGCAAAGATCTTCGTGGAAAAGTTTTTTCAAGGGTTGAAAGTTATTCATTGCAAGAATTCGATAAAATAGGAGCATCTTCTCTTATTACAAGAACTACGAATGATATTACACAAATTCAACAAGTATTAGTAATGATGCTTCGTATGATGATTAGTGCTCCAATGATGTGTATTGGTGGTATTATAATGGCAGTATCGAAAGATGCAAAGTTATCACTAGTCATTATTGTTGTAATGCCTATACTTGCTATAGCAATAGGTATTATTGGGAAAAAAGGTATGCCATTATTTAAGATGATGCAATTAAAGATTGATAAATTAAACCTTGTATTACGTGAAAATCTTACAGGAATTAGAGTAATACGTGCATTTAATAGAATTGACCATGAAAAAAAGCGTTTTGATAAAGCGAATTTAGATCTTACTAATACAGCTATAAAGGTTAATAAAATAATGGCTGCATTAATGCCAATAATGATGGTAGTACTTAACTTTACAACAATTGCAGTTGTTTGGTTTGGAGGTATCCGTATTGATAATGGAGGTATGCAAGTTGGAGATTTAATGGCATTTATTCAATATGTAATGCAAATAATGTTTTCATTAATTATGGTTTCTATGATGTTTATATTAATTCCTCGTGCATCAGCTTCAGCGGTAAGAATTAATGAAGTACTTGATACTGTTTCAGAAATAAATGATGGAGACAATACTAAAAGTTCTAATAGTAAAAAAGGCTATATTGAGTTTAAAGATGTTACTTTTAACTATCCTGGTGCAGAGACGTCAGTTTTAAGTAATATTTCTTTTAGTGCAAAGCCTGGTGAAACCACTGCGATTATAGGGGGAACAGGTTCTGGTAAGTCTACACTTATAAGTCTTATACCACGTTTCTATGATGTTAGTAGCGGAAGCATTTTAGTTAATGATATAGATATCAGGGAAATGACCCAGGAAGATCTTAGATTGAAGGTAGGTTTTGTACCTCAAAAGGCAGTGTTATTTACTGGTACCATAGCTGATAATATAAGATATGGTAAGGAAGATGCTTCTGATAGTGAAGTTAAACATGCAGCAGAAATTGCTCAAGCTTCAGATTTTATTTCTAACATGAAAGATGGATTTGAATCTGTTATATCTCAAGGCGGAACTAATGTTTCAGGAGGGCAAAAACAACGTCTTTCCATAGCTCGTGCATTGGTGAGAAGACCAGAGATATATGTTTTTGATGATAGTTTTTCTGCTTTGGATTTTAAGACAGATGCAAAATTGCGTACAGCACTTAAAAAGGAGACAGGGAAATCAACAGTGATTATAGTTGCACAAAGAGTAAGTACAGTTATGGACGCAGATAGAATTATAGTTTTAGATGATGGACAAATTGCAGGAATAGGAAATCATAAAGAACTTTTAAATAATTGTGATGTATATCGTGAAATTGTATCTTCACAGCTGTCAGAGGAGGAATTAGCATGAGCGAAAAAGGTATAGAACGTAAACCAGACAATGGAGCAAAATTAGGTCATGGTGGACCTCGTATGGGAATGGCTGTAGAAAAAGCAAAAGATTTTAAAGGAACACTAAAAAGATTAATAGGGTATTTAGCACCTCATAAACTTCAAATTTGTGCAGTATTTTTAATGGCTATTCTAAGTACGGTTTTTAGTATTGTAACACCTAAAATAATGGGAAAAGCTACAACGGCTCTATTTGAAGGCATTATGGCTAAGTTTACGGCTATAAAGATGAATCAACCTGTGCCTAGTGTTGATTTTGATTATATAGGACGTATAATTCTTATTTTAATAGCATTTTATATAATTAGTGCAGCTTTTAACTATGTTCAGCAATTAATTATGGCTGGTGTTGCACAGAAGACAGTTTATAATATGCGTAATGATATTAATAATAAACTTTCACATCTACCACTTAAATTTTTTGATTCTCATACTCATGGGGAAATATTAAGCCGTGTAACTAACGATGTTGACAATATTAGTAGTACATTACAGCAGAGTATTACACAACTTATAACATCTATGCTTACACTTATAGGTATTATTGTTATGATGCTTACTATAAGTCCAGTATTAACACTTATTTGCATTGTGACTTTGCCATTATATATATTTGTAACAAAAGTTATAGCATCAAAATCACAAAAGCATTTTGCTCAGCAGCAAAAATCACTTGGTGAGTTAAATGGTCATGTTGAGGAGATGTATACTGGTCATAAAATTATTAAGGCATTTGGACATGAAGAAAAGTCAATAAATGAATTTAATGAAATTAATGAAAAATTATATAATGCAGGTTGGAAAGCTCAATTTATTTCTGGTATTATCATGCCATTAATGACTTTCATTAGTAATCTAGGATATGTACTTATATGTGTTGTAGGTGGTATTTTTGTTACTAAGGAAAGAATTAAAATTGGTGATATACAAGCTTTTATTCAATATTCAAAACAATTTACTCAACCAATAGTTCAAACAGCAAATATAGCAAACATCCTTCAATCAACTGTTGCATCTGCTGAACGTGTTTTTGAACTTCTTGATGAAGTTGAAGAGATTGAGGATAGTGAATACAATAATGTTATAGCATCTCCTAAAGGTGAAGTTAAATTTGAACACGTTAAATTTGGATATAAAGAGGATGTTACTCTTATTGAAGATATGAATATTGATGTTAAGCAAGGTCAAACTATTGCTATTGTAGGTCCAACTGGTGCAGGAAAAACTACACTTGTTAACTTATTAATGCGTTTTTATGAGATAAACGATGGTAAGATTACCGTAGATGGTGTTAATATTCAAGATTTAAATCGTGGAGATTTACGTAGCATGTTTGGAATGGTACTTCAAGATACATGGCTATATAATGGCACTATAAGAGAAAACATAGGTTATGGACGTAGTGGTGCTACTGATGAAGAGATTATTAAGGCAGCAAAGGCAGCTCATGCTGACCACTTTATTCGAACTCTTCCAGATGGATATGATACAATATTAAATGAAGAGGCTTCTAATATTTCTCAAGGACAAAAACAATTACTTACAATTGCTCGTGCCATACTTGCTGACCCTGCAATACTAATTTTAGATGAGGCAACAAGTAGTGTAGATACAAGAACAGAGTCTTATATACAAAAAGCAATGACAGAACTTATGAAGGGAAGAACAAGCTTTGTTATAGCGCATAGATTATCAACAATCCGTGATGCAGACTTAATACTTGTTATGAACAATGGTAGTGTAATTGAAAAAGGTAATCATAATGAACTTTTATTAGAAGATGGGTTCTATGCAGATCTTTATAATAGTCAATTTACCAGTGGAAATTTAGAAGAGCAAGCTATGTAAATAAAATATAAATTTAATATATATGAAACTTAATAAAAAAGCTGTGAACAAAGATAAAATGTTCACAGCTTTTTAACTATAAAATTTTATTAAAATCTTGACCTATATGCATCTTTAGAGATTAAATTATAAGAAAGAAAGGGAATTTTAAGAAAGGGTAAAAGCGTTAAAAACGTGGAGTGTAAACATGAGGGTAGATAGATTATTATCAATTTTATTAATAATTTCTAATAAGGGTATGGTTACGGGAAAGGAACTTGCAGAGCACTTTGAAGTATCTATAAGAACTATATATAGAGATATAGAAAAAATAAGTGAAGCAGGTGTTCCCATAGCTTCTATTGGGGGAAAAAATGGCGGCTTTTATATAATGGAAAACTATAATTTAGATAATCTCTTTTTAAATAAGAAAGAAGTTCAACCATTAATATCAGTAATGAATAATTTAAAATTTTTGTTTGGGAATAACGAGCAATTTAATAATATTATTTTGAAATTTGAAAATGTATATAAAAAAGAAATATTTGAGTATGATAAATTGAGTATAAATATGTCTCACTTTAGTATGGAGGATGAACTTAAGGAATATTTATTTCTAATTAATAAAGCAATTGAAGAGAGCAGATTAGTAGAGTTTTATTATATAAATAGAAGGATGGAATATTATGAAAGAATAGCTGAACCTATTCAAATAAAGTTTAATCAAGGTTCATGGTATTTAATAGCTTTCTGTAGAATAAAAAATTCTTATAGAATGTTTAAATTAGTTAGAGTAAGAAATCTTAAATTAGGTAGTAATTTTATAAAAAAAGATATTTCTAAAGAAGAAATAGAAAAAATATTTGATGAAGGATATAGCAATAGAAGTATTAAAGTTAAGTTGAAATTTACTTGTAAAATTGGAGAACAATTGAAAGAATATTTTTCTAAAGACAAAATTAGAATTTTAGAAGATGGAGAGTTTATTGTTGAAGATTTTTTTCCATATGAAGAAGGGTTAATAAAATTTATTTTAGGCTTTGGCAAAGAATGTGAAGTTATAGAGCCTAAGTATTTAAAAGAGGAAACTAGAGAATATTTAAAAGAATTATTAGAAAAATATGATGACTGACATATAGGTGTCAGCCATTATATTTTATAATTAAAGTAGGTAAAAGAAAATAGTGACTTAAAGATTTCAAATATTACAAAGCAAATAGAAGATGATTATATGAACGTATGCATTTTTTATTATGATGGGTTCCTTGATCATAAAGTTAAATACATTTCATATTGGTTAATACTATCTTTTTTAAAATCCATATGTTTTAAAAATCCTTGTAAAAGGTTGTTATTAGGAAATGCAATAGCAACTTTTGATATAGTTAATTCTTCACAAGCTTTGGTTAAAAGAGATAAAGCAATTCCCTTTCCTCTAAACTCATTTTTAGTCCATAAAAAGCTAAGTTTTCCATTAGAACTAATGCAAAGAGAGCCAATTAATTCATCACCATAGTATGAGCCATAATAGAATGTATTGTCACATTTTTTTATATAGTCTATATCATTTTGCCAGTTAGTATGAATGTCTTTTGTTTTATCTATGACCTTTTCAAATTCAGATAAATCAATTTTTCTAATATAAACATTTGTAATATCATATTTTTTTAGCTTTGATGTATCATCAAATGAATAATAGGAAAGGTCATAAATTTTTTCATATCCAAGTTTTCTGTAAAAATTAATAGCTCTGTCATTACCAACTATAACTTCAAGAAATAGTTGTTTACATTGATTTTTTATTCCTTCTTCTTTATGGAGCTCAAAAAGTTTATTACTAATTCCCTTACCTCTATAATCAGGATGAACGGCTAAGGTACCGCATCTTATTGTCTTTATTCCTTCATATGCTTTAATTCCCCCAAGTATAAGACCAACAGCTTTGTCTGCATCAAGTGCTACAAATGAATGCTCTAAACAGTTTCCTTCTGGGCCTAAAAATCTAGCTACAAAGTCATCTTTAGACATATTAATTTTTATAATATAGTCAGAAAAACCAACTTGAAAAGCTTCGTAGACCAAATTTATATCTACCTCTGAACATCTTTTATAATTTACCATTTACCATAGCCCCCTTTTATATTTTTTAAAATTTAAAATAAGACTTACAATAAATATGAAAAATAAAGCTATATTTTACATATTTTATCATCATTATAATAAAAGAATATAAAAACATCTATAATTAAATTATTTTGGGCTTTATTCAAATTTTATTAATTGTGCTAATTCTGCATCGAAGTTAATCATTTCATGTTCAGAATTTTTATTAAATCCTAATAATCATATAGTCTTTTCTTCACCATCAATTGTTTCCCAATCAATAACATTACATCTATGTAATGAAAGACGTATATGCAAAAATGATTATTGTTAAGAAATTAGGATAAACTTTATTATTAATTAAAAGTATAATATTTCAAATGGAAATCTAATAAATTAGTTGGTATTTTCTAAGTGTATTCTAATAAAAGATAATTAGAATATATAAAGAAGGAAGATTAGAACTAAGCATTAAATTATATAAGAAAAATAATAAGTATAAGTAATTTAAGTGGAACTAAAAAGAGGTGGCTATATGAGGTCAGAGTTTATATATGAGAATAAATCCTATAAAGCTTTAAAAAGTAATGATGTGAATTATGGGCTTACAGATAAAGAAGTAAAGGACAGGGTTAAAAAGGGTAAAGTAAATATTATTCCTAAAACACCATCCCGTACAATCTGGCAGATAATTAGAGCCAATTTATTTACTAGTTTTAATGCCTTAAATGCAGTTTTAGCTATAATTGTTATTGCAGCAGGATCACCTAAAAATGCTCTTTTTGCAGGAGTTATAATAAGTAACACCATGATTGGTGTTATTCAAGAAGTTCGTGCTAAGGCCATAATAGAAAAGCTTTCTCTTTTAAATATGACTAATGTTAAGGTTATGAGAGATGGAGTAGAGAAAGAAATTTCTATGGAAGATTTAGTTATTGACGATATTATGGTTTTAAATCCAGGAGCAAAAATAGCAGCCGATGCAGAAATATTATACGGAAGCGAAATTGAAGTAGATGAGTCTTTACTTACTGGAGAATCAGATCCTGTATTAAAAAAGTATTCTTCAAAGATTTTATCAGGAAGTTTTGTAGTAGCAGGAAATGGCTATGCTAAGGTGACAAGTGTTGGTGCTGATACATATTCAGCTAAACTTGCGGAAGAAGCAAAACGATATAAGCTTATTAATTCAGAACTCCAAATAGCAGTAAATAAAATATTTAAAGTAATAATTTGGATTGTAATTCCCATAGGAATATTACTTGTTGCTACACAGCTTTTTTTCGCTGATAGGAGTTGGCAAGATGCAGTTATAGGAGCATCTTCAGGTATTATAGGTATGGTACCGGAAGGATTTGTACTTTTAACTAGTGCTACTTTTATAGTGGCAGTTATAAGGCTCTCAAAGTGGGATACTCTTGTACAGGAACTTCCAGCTACTGAGGTTTTAGCTAGAGTAGACGTGTTATGTCTTGATAAAACAGGAACTATAACAGAAGGCAGGCTAAAGGTAGCTGATATAATGCCTTTAGAAAATAGTAATATTAATGATATTGAAGAAATCCTTGCAGGAATAGTTCATGGATCACCTAGTATAAATCCAACACAACAGGCTATATTGGAAAAATATAAAGATAAGCCAGAATTAAAAATAAAAAATAAAATACCGTTTTCTTCCGAGAAAAAATGGAGTGGGGTTGAATTTGAAGAAAAGGGAGCATGGGTTCTTGGTGCTCCAGAAATGATTTTAAATGACGAATATGAAGAAATAAAATCAATGGTTGAAGGGGAAGCTATAAAAGGAAGAAGAGTACTTCTTTTAGCAAAGACCTCAGAGGATGAATTTAAAAATCAGACGTTAAATGATGTAGAGAAAACAGCCTTAATTCTTATTGAAGATATTATAAGAGAAGAGGCAACTAAGAGTTTCCAATACTTTGAAGAAGAAGGTGTTGAACTAAAAATAATATCAGGAGATAATCCTGTAACAGTATCTGCTGTTGCAAAGAAAGCAGGTATTAAAAGTGCAGATAAATATGTAGATGCTAGAACTTTACCAGAAGATAGTGAACAATTAGCAGAAATTATTGAGAATAATACTATTTTTGGTAGGGTAACTCCTCATCAAAAGAAAGAAATAGTAAAATCTCTTCAATTAAAGGGACATATTGTGGCTATGACTGGTGATGGTGTAAACGATGTTTTAGCATTAAAGGAAGCAGATTGTGGCATTGCAATGGCTAATGGTTCTGACGCTACAAAGGCAGTAGCACAGCTTGTCTTATTAAATTCAGATTTTAGTGCTCTTCCTAAAGTTGTAGTAGAAGGTAGAAGGCTTATAAATAACTTAGAGAAAGTATCAGAATTATTTTTATCAAAGACAGTATGCTCTATAATACTTTCTTTTATATTTGGATTGATATTGCTACCTTTTCCATTCATGCCAATACAATTTAGTTTAATAGGATCTGTTGCCATAGGTATTCCATCTTTTTTTCTTGCTCTAGCACCTAATAAGGAACGTGTTAATAGAGGGTTTTTAAAAAGAGTTCTCCAAGTGGCAATACCTAATGGTATAGTAACAGGATTAAGTACTCTTGTAATATTTTTGTTAGGTTATTTTAATAATCTAACAATAGAACAATGTAGAACATTGTCCATACTAGTATTAGGTGGAATTAGTTTGGTTGTTTTATTAAAAGTAGCAAAACCATTAAATGCCTTTAAGGCTTTACTTGTAATGGTAATGGCTATATTGTTTTCAGCAGCATTTGTAATACCTCAAGCAAGAGAGTTATTTATGTTTTATAATACAGATAAAATATATACTTTTATATCTATTTTGTTAATAATATTATCAGTACCATTCATCCATATGATCACTAATATTACTAAAAAAATATTTAAATAGAACAATTAAAATAGCACTAGAAATTGCATTAAAAGTACATTCTTGTGCTATTTTAATTTATAATTTTATATTATTTAAAAATAAAGGACTTAAAAAGGATTAATTGAAAAAATGTGTGAAAATTTTGAAAATGAGATAAAGGGTCGGAGGGAAACGTTATGAGAGTTATAGAATTACTTGTTATTTTATTAAATTTCTTAGTCTTGGGTGGCGTTTTAATGTTTGAAAGAGGTGCTACTCGTAATAATGTAATTTTGCTAGGGGTCTCTGCTGTGGTTACAGCTTTACAATTAATAATAGAAGGATATCGATGGCAAATGATTCCTGCATACTTAGTGCTAGTTGTATTGCTATTACAAATTTTTATATTTCCCCGTAAATATACAGTGTCAGCTTCAAAGTGTGCCCGTATATTTAAGGGATTCCTTATAGGAATATATTTTATAGTTGCAGTTGGGCTACCACTTATTATGCCAATGTTTTCATTTGCTAAGCCTACAGGACCGTATGAATTAGGAACAAAGACTTTTCATTTCATTGATTATAAACGACCTGAAAATTATACAGAAGATCCAAATGATCATCGAGAGTTAATGGTACAGATTTGGTATCCTGCAAAGGCTGGAAGCAATGAGTCTTTAGCGCCGTATATTAAAAATCCCAAGGAGTTAGCCCCTGGTTTATCTTATCCTGTATTTGCTTTGGATCATTTAGGACAAATTAAGACTAATTCTCATCAGGATGCGTTGATATCAAAAGAAGAGAAAGCATGGCCATTATTAATATTTTCTCATGGTATGAATCAGTATCGTAACCAAAATACTTTTCAGGTAGAAGAGCTAGCAAGTCATGGTTATATTGTTGCTGCTATTGATCATACCTATGATGCAGCAGCTACTGTGTTTCCTGATGGACGCGTTGCTCCTGTTAAAACCCAGTTAGAAGATGGATTACCTTCATTAGATGAACATATGCAATTATGGACTGAAGATGCAACATTCGTCTTAGATAAATTAGAAGAATTAAATAAAGATAATTCAGATAATGGGTTTGGTGGACTTATTGATATGAACCGTGTAGGTATGTTTGGTCATTCTTATGGAGGAGCAAATACCATGCATATGCTACTTGAAGATCATAGAGTTAAGGCTGGCGTTAATATGGATGGTGGTCTGTTTGGAAAGTCAATACCTAAAAAGGGCATTGGCAAACCATTTATGATAATGGATGCAGAGGAAAGCGAAGATTATATGAATGCTGCAAAAGAACAGCCTAGCTTAAACAGTGATATGTATAACAACCTATGGGGCGAATTAACCAGGCGAAGACAAGTTGCTATGGCTGGTGGTGTATACACTCTTACTATTCCTAATACAGATCACATGAGTTACACTGATCTTAATCAGTTTACATCAGTATTTAAAACGAAAGGCGAAGATTTAAAATATGTTCATCATGTGATTAATGATGTAAGCCTTTCATTTTTTAATAAATATGTTAAAGGTGATGAATCTGTGAGGCTGGAGAAGATAGCAGAGCGATATCCAGAAATAAAGTTTTTAAAACATTAGTTGAATAAAATACTTTTTATAACATCAATTAATTATTTATAAATGGGAAATATATAACTAATAAAATACAAAGAGGTGTAAGAAAGTGTCTAAAAAAAGTAGCAACAATAATGAACTTTTAAGCAATTCTAAGGCAAATTCTTCTCCAAAGATATATCATTTATTAGTTAAATTAGTTAATGATGAAAGAGAAGATTTAGCAGAGTTAGTTTTAAAGGTTGATTATTTATTAGAATATGCAAGTAGATGTATAAAACAAAAGGATTTTACCGAAGCAAAAGAAGTATCAGACAAAGCTAAAAATAGAATAAATACATTAAAAGATAATTATGTAGACACAGAGTATTTAGATTATCTATATGAAGGTATAGTAAAAAAAATAAAAATATAATTCTTTATAAAAGTAACTTTAAATGAATGCAATTAATTACTTCTGTATAAAGTTACTTTTGTTTTTATTTTAATTCTAGTAAAGACAAGTATTAATTCATAGTGAGAATTTTATTCAATTACTTGATGAATTAGTTTATAATGTCTTATATAATAATAAAATTGAGGTGAAATATTATGGCTATAGATAGTATAGATGTAGCAAAAATTGCTTTGAAACTTGCCATATCTTCTAGAGAAGAAGAAAAAGTATTAGAAGCTGAGCTAAAGCAAAAAGGAATTTTGTCAGTAGCAGTAGACGTTGGTGGAAATATCAATAGTTCTATTCCTAAAATAATAGAAAGAGCATTAGTTGCATCAAAGAGAAGTGGAATAATAGAAGATTGCCATGTTCATGATGGTGCAGTAGTAGGTGCAACAAGAGAAGCAATTATGCAAGTTGCAGCAAAGGCAAATGGGCTTAATGTTGGCGGGAAAATTGGAATAGCAAGATATGGAGAACATTTAAGTGTATGTATATTTATGAGCATAGGGCTACTTCATTTAAATGAGGTTGTAATAGGAATAGGACACCGTTCAATTCCTAATATGTAAAAAATATAATATTGACAATCTTAAAAAATAAACATAGAATATTAACAAGTCAATTTTCTGACTTATGTAGTAGGATAGTAGTTTTGTAGTTTTAAAGTAGCATTTTGTAGTTTTAAAGTAGTATTTAGAAGGTTAAGTAAAATTAAATATTATTATATGTAGTAGATTTTAATTAGGTAAAATGGTAGTTTTGTAGGAGATATTAAAATGAGTCTATGTTTTTTTGTCATATAACTCTCCTATAGGGGAGTTTTTTTATTTAGGCATCTTCAAAAAAATAACAGACCAGTATGTTAGCCTATTTTCCATCATACTGCGTTGTCAGAACCTGCTCATAGCTCCACTATGGCCAGAACCTGACGCCTTGTCTGATTGAAGCATATTCAAAAAATAACTAGTCAGTATGCTTATCTATTTTATATCATACTGCGTCGTCAGAACTTCATGATAGTTAAACTATCATGAAAACCTGTCTTCTTGTCTGATACAAAATATATTTCGCATCTTTAACTAGCTATTTTAGTTCATATGCTTAAAATATTCTAACATCTTTGGCCATTATTTTCTTTCAGATGCCTTATAACTATAAATATTTTGGAGGATGGTAGTATGGTAGTAAAAAGATTAAAAAGTGTTTTTGCAGTGTTATTAACTGCAGCTATTTTAGGAGGATGTGCAAATTCTAATAATACACATTCCAGCGATGATAAAGAAATTAAAATCGGTATTTCACAACTAATCGAGCATCCAGGATTAGATGCTACAAGAAATGGATTTATTGATGGTTTAAAATCAAGGGGCTTTGAAGAAGGTAAAAATATAACATTTGATTTTCAAAATGCCCAAGGAGATATTCCTACAACTCAAACTATAGCGAAAAAATTTGTATCTAAAAAAATGGATATGATAATGGCTATAGCAACACCTGCAGCTCAAGCAGCCTACAATACGACAAAAGATATACCAATTTTAGTAACAGCAGTTACAGAACCAGTAGAAGCTGGCCTTGTTAAGTCTATGAAAGAGCCTGAAACAAATGTTACAGGTACCTCAGATTATGTTTCAATTGATAAACAGTTTGAACTTCTAAAGAAAATTTTACCGGAAGCTAAAAAAGTAGGTATTTTATATAATACTAGTGAAAATAATTCAGAAATTCAAGTAAATAATGCTAAAAATGCAGCACCTCAATTCGGATTAGAAATTGTAGCAGCAGGGATAACTAATGTTAATGATGTACCACAAGCATTAAATTCTCTATTTGGGAAAGTGGATGTGTTATACACTCCTACAGATAATATAGTAGCATCATCAATGCCATTAATTTCTGCTCAATGTTTTAAAAATAATATTCCAATAATAGGTGCAGAAAGAGCACATGTTGAGTCTGGTGCATTAGCAACTACTGGTATTGACTACTATAAACTTGGGTTTCAAACAGGACTTATGGCTGTTGACATAATCAATGGAAAAGAACCTAAAGATATTCCTGTAGTAACTTTAGATGAAATGCAGCTAATAATTAATACCGATGCAGCTAAAAAGTTAAATATCACTATTCCTGATGATTTAAATAATGAGGCTGAGAAGGTTACAGGAGGTGTTAATTAGATGGGGCTATTAATAAATATATTAGAGCAAGGATTAATATTTTCTATAATGGCTATTGGTGTCTACATAACTTATAAAATACTAGATTTTCCTGACCTTTCAGTAGAAGGAACATTTCCATTAGGTGCAGCCACTGCAGCAGTTTGTATTATGAATGGTATAAATCCATTTATAGCATGCTTAGTAGCTTTCATATCAGGAAGCATAGGAGGACTCATAACAGGATTGCTTCATGTAAAACTGAAGATAACTAACCTTATGTCAGGAATTCTTGTGATGATAGCGTTATATTCAATAAATTTAAGAATAATGGGAAAATCTAATATTCCTCTATTTGGGAAAGACACTATTTTCACATCAGTTTCTAATCCTATAATCATAATTGCTATTTTTGCACTAGCTTCAAAATTTATATTAGATTTATTTTTGAAAACTAAGCTAGGTTTTATTCTTAAAGCTACAGGAGATAATGAGCAATTAGTAACTTCTCTAGGAGTTAATAAGAACATGATCAAGATAGTAGGACTTATGCTTTCTAATGGACTAGTTGCATTAGCTGGAGCTATAATGGCTCAATATCAGGGATTTGCAGATGTGGGTATGGGAACTGGTATTGTAGTAATGGGACTTGCTGCTGTTATAATTGGAGAATCTATACTTAAAAAAGCTAATATAGTGAAAGGAACTACTATGGCGATACTAGGCTCAGTAATATATAAGGCTATAATAGCTATTGCCTTAGAGCTAGGCTTTCAGCCTACGGATTTAAAACTTGTGACCGTAATTATAGTAGTTATAGCACTATCATTAAATAATAGAAATTTTAGTTTTAAAACTAGAAAAAAAGCAACAACAGGAGGTGAGGTTCTTGTTACAGATAAATAGTTTATATAAAGTTTTTAATAGCAATACAGTAAATGAAAAAGTTATATTTGATAAATTTAGTCTTAATGTGGAAAAAGGCGATTTTATAACTATAGTAGGAAGTAATGGAGCAGGAAAATCTACTCTTATGAATATAATATCAGGAGCAATAACGCTCGATGATGGTACTATTGTTCTAGACGGTAAAGATATATCCACTATGCCTGAATATAAGCGTTCAAAAGTTATAGGAAGAGTATTTCAAAATCCATCGTCAGGGGTAGCACCTAATATGACGATTTTAGAAAATATGTCTATGGCACAAAATAAAGGAAATGCATTTAATTTAACTAATGGTATATCTAAAAAAAATATAGGTTTTTTTCAGGAAATGTTATGTAAATTAGATTTAGGTCTTGAAAATAAAATAAATATTAAGGTTGGCTTATTATCTGGTGGACAACGACAAGCCCTTTCGCTACTTATGGCTGTAATGAGCAAGCCTCAAATATTGCTTTTAGATGAGCATACAGCGGCATTAGATCCTAAGACATCAGAAAGAATTAATGAAATTACTGATGAAATTATAAAAGAACATCAAATTACAACTTTAATGGTAACTCATAATTTAAATCATGCTATAAGTATGGGAAATAGATTAATAATGATGCATCAAGGGAATATAGTTTTAGATGTATGTAAAGATGAGAAAAGAGAATTAACGGTAAATAAATTGCTTTCTCATTTTGATAATCTTCAAAGTGAAGAATCATTAAGTGACAGAGTTTTATTTGGCTAAGGTAAAATAAGGAGTAGAAGATATATTTTCTACTCCTTATTTTAATGCAGAGTATTTTCATAATAAGAATATTATTATAAAAAAGTATCTTATAGTGAGAGGTGAAACTAGTATTTTTGTTAATATAGAGTTAAAGGTTTTAAATTTGAATAAATTAAGGTGTAAGGTGAAAAACTTATTGAATATAGAAATATATAAGGATTTTATAAGTGGAAATTCTAATTTATTTGTTTATAGGGTTTCAATCCCTCAGATAAGCATATATACTTAATTACAAAGTGGCTAAAATTTAATTGTAAATATAAATCTATAATAAGGCATCTTTTTAATCTTTGGTTAGTTAATTTTTTAGATGCTTTTAAATATTAGCTATATAAATTGGTGGTAAATAAGTGATTTTATGATTGAGGAGAAAGTTATGGCAGTAAAAATTTTAACTGATAGCACAAGCTATATTAATAAAAATATTAAAGAAGAATTAGATATAAAAGCTATATCTTTAAATGTTATATTTGGAGATGATAATTTTAAAGAATCCGATATAAGTAATGAAAATTTTTATAAAAAGATGGAGAAGGAAGGAATACCTACTTCTTCTCAGCCTTCCATTGAAGAGTTATATGATGTTATGAAATATATTGTGGAGAATGGTGATAACATTCTGTGTATATTTCTATCTTCAGAGATGAGTGGGACATACTCAACAGCTCATATAGTAAAAAATATGATTTTAGAAGAATATAAAAATGCAAAAATAGAAATATTAGATTCCCGTTCTAATTGTATGCAACTTGGATTTGCAGCTATTTTAGCTGCAAGAGCAGCAAAGGAAGGGAAGGAATTAAAAGAAGTTAAGAGAATTGCTGAAGAAAACCTAAAGAGAAGTAGGTTTTTATTTATACCAGATAATCTTGAATATTTAAAAAAAGGTGGGAGAATTGGAGGAGCAAGCGCCCTAATCGGAAATTTACTTAAAATAATCCCTATTTTGACGGTTGAAGAAGGAAAAACAACAATATATACAAAAGTTAGAACCAAAAAGAAAGCTATAACAACAATGTTAGAGAAAATGTTAGAAGATACTAATAAATATGGATTAGGGGAAGTGGTTATTCATCATATAAATTGCTTTAATGAGGCAATTGAATTAAGTAATAGGATAAAAGACATCTTTGGTTTAGAGGTTAAAATATGCGACATAGGACCAGTAATAGGAGTTCATGTTGGCCCAGGAGCAATTGGAATAGTTTATTATGCAAAGCAGGACATTAGGTAATCAAGCAGTCGTAGAGCTTACTCTACGGCTATATTTATGTAAAATAATAATTTATTTTTAAGGGGTGGATTACATGGAGAATATAGAGTTAACTAATATGACCATGGTAATTGACAAAGAGAATAATAAAGTCCTTGTTCAAAATAGAATTAAGGGAAATTGGACTGGAATAGCTTTTCCTGGAGGTCATATAGAAAAAGGTGAGTCTATAGTAGATTCAGCAATTAGAGAAATTAAGGAAGAGACTGGGCTAATAATAAATGATTTAGAGATTTGTGGTATTAAAGATTGGTATATATCAAAAGATAATAAAAGGTATATAGTTTTTCTTTTCAAAACATATTCATATAAGGGGAAACTAATAGAACATGGTGAGGAAGGCGATGTTTTTTGGCAGAATATCGATGAGCTTCACTTGGCAGATTTTGCTCATGGATTTGATAATATGATTAAAGTAATGTTAGATATTAGACTTAATGAATATTTTATTGCAGAAAATAAAGATAAATCTGATTGGAATCATATAGTAAAATAAAGTTGAAAAAACACTAATTGTATACACATTAAGATATAATTAAAAGATTTTAGTTATGTAGTTTTTTTACATGGATTTCTGAAAAAATATATTAAAATTTTTATAAAAGTAACTTTATATAAGTAATTTATGTATATAAAGTTACTTTTATTTGTATTAAAAGTTTAAGTCTTTAATTCGTTAGCATTTTTATAAGGGACAAACAATCCAATAAGACCACCAATAATACTAGGTATTAGCCAACCAATGCCCACATCATAAAGTGGAATCATATGTGCAATTTCATATAGAGGAGAAAAAGTAAATCCTAAGCCTTCGATTACTTGAATGAAACTTATAACAAATGCACATATCATAGCTCCAATATAGACCTTAGAGTTTGAATTAATATATTTATCTATAAATGATACTAAAATTAAAATAATAGTTAATGGATATATCATAAGGAGAAGTGGTACAGTCACCTCAAGAATAACACTTAAACCTAAATTAGATACTATAAAACTAAATAAACAAACTAGTCCTGTAATTTTCTTATAAGAAAACTTTGAAGACAATTCAGCAAAGTAATTTCCAAAAGCTGAAACAAGACCTATTGAAGTTGTTAGACATGCAAAGATTATAATTAATCCTAACAATAATATACCGCTCGTGCCAAATAGATGACTCATAACATTTGTAAGTATAGTTACACCATCTTTTGCTCGACCTAGAGAACTACTTGAAGCACCTAAATATGCTAATGAAAAATAAACAATTAATAAGCTTAGTGAAGCAACTATACCGCTATAAATTGTATTTTTTGCAATTAGCTTTGGTTCTTTTATGCCACGTTCTTTAATAGCGTTTATGACAATTATAGCAACAATTAATGCACCAACAGCATCTAAGGTTAGATATCCATCTAAAAATCCTTTTAAAAAAGGTGTATGGGCATATTCTTCAATTGGAGCTGAAAAACTGCCTATTGGTGAAATTATAGAAGTTATAGTTACAATACCTATCATAAGTAGTAAAGCAGGCGTTAATATCTTACCTACACGATCTACTAATTTAGATGGATTTAATGCTAAGAAATAAGTAATTGTAAAAAATGCAAATGTAAATAAAAGTCGTGCAACCCACTCACCTTGAAAACCCTGCGGTAGTAAAGGTAGTACACTCATTTCATAAGATACTGCACCTGTCCTTGGAACAATACATAATGGTCCCATTGCCATATAAACAACAATGATAAAAAACTTAGCAAATTTAGGATGAACACGACTAGCTAGTTTATTAAAGTTACCATCAGCAAGGGCAACAGCTATTATAGCTAATAGTGAAAGGCCGACGTCTGCCGCAATAAAGCCTAAGATTGCAATTGGTGTATTAGTACCAGCAGCTTGCCCTAATGCAGGTGGAAAAATCATATTTCCTGCACCAAAAAAAATAGCAAATAATAATAGTCCTATAGATAATATTTCGCTGAATTTTAATGAATCTTTCATAGATAACCTCCTTCGTTATTTTGAAGATAAGAGTATACCTCTTTTATCTTTTGCACTAATAGATTGTTTTTTAACATATTTTTAGAGAAATATTATAAAGTTAAAATTTATATAAGATTTCAAAATTCCTCTTAATTTGTGTATTAGATATGAAAATATGAATATTCGTATATTTGCATTGAGACTTGTAGTGGAAATTAAAGATTGTTGTTTTAAGTAGTAGAATTAGTTATAAGTCCTTTCATTTTAATTTAAAATAGATGTAAAATCAATGATAACATTTTAGTATTGCGATGATTAATATACAATTTAGACAAAATTTACTACAGCATGTAGATTATCATCAATAATAAGAAAGTGCATTGTTTAAGTATATCTTAAAACGTACCTTAAGTACCATAAATCTATTATTAATTAAATGTAAATAAAAGATTAAAATATAAAACCGTAATATACTAAAGGGGTATAATGCGAAAACTTAATATATACTCTGGAAAATAAGTTTTCTATAAAANNATCTTTCATTCTTAATTTTTCATTCGTAGAAAAAAAATTTGTTATGGAATTAAAATCATGCGTAAGTTAAATTTTCATTAAGGAACCCTGTAATTAGGAAATTTTGAATTTTAAATTATATTGGAAAATACTACATAAGACCTTATGTAGCATTTTTGTTGCATAGAATTTTATATTAATTTAAACTAAATATAAATAAAGTTAAATTGTTAACTTTTCTTAACCTTTTCTTAACCTTTTAAGAAAAAATAGGGATATAATTTTCTTATGTACTATTTGTCGATAAATGTTATGATTAAACATTTGGATGTATATATTAACTACGAAAAAGATTACTAGAGGTGTATTATGAAGGGATATAGAAGAAGAAAAAGAAGAAATTTAAGAATTGTTAATCCAAAAAGATTTTTTGCATCAATAACTGTTGCTACTTTAGTTGTAGTTGCTGTATCAATACCTATAAAAAATTATGTATTTAAAAGTGTTTTTGCTAAGAATACTGCATCTGCAAAAAGTAACGTTAATATAGATAAAAATGATGATAATATAGATAAAAATAATGATAATAAAATTGAAAATTTTAGCGAAAGTGGAGCTTCTGAAAAGAAAGATAAAGATGTCTTAAATATAGATAAAGTTAATCAAGAAAAAAATAATAATACTAATTCTTCTTTAGATAATAGTGATCAAGTTAAAAAAGTAGAAGTGGATAATAAAGAATTTTTTAAAAATGCTGCGTTTATGGGAGATTCTATAACAGAAAGCTTAGATTTTTATGAGCTTGTAGATGAGCCTCATGTTATAGCTGCTAAAGGACATACTGTTATTGATGCCCAAACAGATGTGGACAAGGTAGCTAGTTTATCACCGGAAAATATATTTATACTTTTTGGAATGAATGATTTGGAGTCAGGAATAGATGGCGAGCAATTTGCAAAGAATTATGCGGATCTTATACATATGCTTAAGGAAAAATTGCCTGAGGCAAATATTTATATTCATTCTATTCTTCCTATTAATGAAGAAGCACAGAAAGAGGATCCATTGCTTGCGAGTACTCGTGTTGATGAATTTAATAACGCATTAATAAATATGGCACAAAAAGAAGAAGTGAATTATTTTAATATAGCACCATTATTAAAAGAAAATAAAGACTTATATGAGCCTGACGGAAAACACGCTAAATATCACTTTTATGAGTTATGGCTTGATTATATAAAAAATAATGTAAAATAATTATTAGGTATTTTCAAAAAAATAGGCAGTCACTATTTTATGTCATATTGTATTAAATGGGATCTCTAGATAGAATCTTATCTAGAGAAATTAGTGATTCAATAAGACGTAAGATATTTTGAAAATCTTTGGCTAATTATTTTAAATGCTTAAAAATTTAATATAGAAAAAGGAGATTTAAAGCAGATGTTAAAACTATTAAAAAAAATCAACAAAAAATTTCTTATCACTGCAGTTGTAGGTACTGTTGTACTAGGAGCTTTAACTGGATGTTCTGGTAAAGAAGAAGCTAAGAATATTTCAGCAGCAGAAATAGGTGAAAAAATCAAACAAGCTGCTAACCAAGATGAAATGAAAGAAGGAGATAATGACAAACTTCAAAAGCTATATGATATAAACGCTGATGAAATCGAGAACTTTGTTCTTTATGTAGCCCCTACAAATCTTAAAGCTGATGAATTAGCAGTAATTAAAGTTAAGGATGCTAATGATGTAGAAAGCGTTAAAGAAAGATTATCAAAAAGAGTAGAAGAGCAAGGTAAAAGTTTTAAAGATTATCTTCCAGATGAATATTTCTTAATAGAAAAACATGTATTAAAAACTAAAGATAACTATGTTCTTTTAGCAATATCTAAAGATGCTGATAAAATAGAAAGTGCATTTGATGAAGCTCTTAAGTAACAATAGTTCTAGAGTTAGGTTGTTGCTTAGGAGGTGGACAAACTTTGGTATTTAGTAGTTTAATTTTTATTTTCTTATTTTTACCACTAACTATTCTTATTTATTATATATCTCCTAAGTCTCTTAGGAATTTAATATTACTTTTAGTAAGCCTTGTGTTTTATGCATGGGGAGAGCCAATGTACATATTAATAATGATATTTTCAACAGTATTTGACTACGTTAACGGTTTACTTATAGATAAGTATAGAGAACGTAAGGGAATTACTAGAGCGGTATTTATAAACTCCATTGTAGTAAATTTAGGGATACTTTGTTTCTTTAAATACTATGGATTTGTAGTGGATAATATCAATAATATTTTTAACTTAAGTATAAATGCTTCAACTCTTCCACTTCCTGTGGGAATATCTTTTTATACATTTCAAACTATGTCATATGCTATTGATGTATATTTAGACAAAGTGCCTGTGCAAAAAAACATTATATCTTTTGGGGCGTATGTTACTATGTTCCCACAACTTGTTGCAGGTCCTATAGTAAAATATGGAGATATTGCTAAGCAATTAGATGAAAGAAAAGAAACTTTAGATAAGTTTGGTGAAGGAGCAGAATTATTTATAAGAGGACTTTCTAAAAAAGTATTTCTTGCAAATAATATAGGACTTCTTTGGACCAGTGTGAAAGCAACCCCTATGGCAGAGCTTACAGTAATTTCTGCATGGTTAGGGATAATTGCCTTTACCTTCCAAATTTATTTTGATTTTAGCGGATACTCTGATATGGCACTAGGTCTTGGAAAAATGTTTGGTTTTGATCTTATGGAAAACTTCAATTATCCATATATATCAAAAAGTGTAACCGAGTTTTGGCGTAGATGGCATATTTCATTAGGTTCATGGTTTAGAGAATATGTATACATTCCTCTTGGTGGAAACAGAACAACACAGCTAAAGCAGTTTAGAAATCTGCTTGTGGTATGGTTTTTAACAGGATTATGGCACGGAGCAAACTGGAACTTTATTTTGTGGGGATTGTATTTTGGATTCTTTGTAACTATAGAAAAGCTGTTCTTTTTAAAGTGGCTTAAGAATAGGCCTAAATTTATAGGACATATCTATACTCTTATTGTAGTTATTGTTGGATGGGTGTTTTTTGAGTTTGAAAGCCTATCTTTAGCGATGGGATTCATAGGAACTATGTTTGGTTTTGGGAAGCATTTATTAATGGACAGTAAGACATTATATTACATATCAACTAATATAGTATTGTTTATAGTATTAGCAATTTGCTCAACTCCACTTCCAAGAAAGGTTATTATAAGTATAAGAGAAAGATTGAAGATGGTAGGTGCCATAGTTGTTCCACCTATATATTTAATATTAATAGTTCTTTCAACTGCTTATTTAGTAAATGAAACATATAATCCTTTCTTATACTTTAGATTTTAATAGTATTAATATGTTCACTTTGAAAGAGGTGTTTTTCTTGAATATATATGACAAAATATATAAATACATTATGGCAATATTGCTTTTATTATTTATAGGCTTTATGGTGACTTTAAACATATTAACTCCTAATAGGAAATTTTCAGATTCAGAAAATAGAAACTTAGAGCAACTACCAAAGTTTTCATTTAAAAATCTTATGGGTGGAAAGTTTACTTCAAATTATGAAAAGTATATTTCTGATCAATTTGCACTAAGAGATTTTTGGATAGGAGTTAAATCTGATGCAGATAGAGGTATAGGAAAAAAGGAAAATAATGATGTTTATTTAGGCAAAGATGGTTTCTTAATTCAAAAATTTAATAAACCAGAAGATAAGGATTTGAAGAATAAGGTAGAAACAATAAATTCCTTTGACAAGGTAACACCTAATGTTAATAAATATTTTATGCTAGTGCCTACTGCTGCTAAGATATTAGAAGATAAGCTTCCTAGCTATGTTTCTGATAGTGATGAGCTTACATACATTGATATAGTTAAAAAATCTATAAATAATGATATAAATTTTGTTGATTTATATGATACTTTAAGTTCAAAAAAAGATGAGTACATATTTTATAAAACAGATCACCATTGGACAACAAGAGGCGCATATTATGCATATGAGGAACTAAGTAAGAAGATGGGGATTACTCCAAAGGGAGAAGAATACTTTGATATACAAAAGGTTACAGATGAATTTTATGGATCACTATATTCAAAAAGTGGCTTTAGGCATTTAAACCCTGACATTATTGAATTATATTTACCAAAGGATGATGAAAAATATAAAGTAGAGTATTTAGGTGAAGATAAAAGCTATGAATCTCTTTATGATATGAATAATATCAATAAAAAAGATAAATATACAGTGTTTTTCAATGGAAATCATCCATTAATTAAAATAACAACTAATAAGGGTGAAGGAAAAAAGCTATTAGTAGTTAAAGATTCTTATGCAAACAGCTTTATACCTTTTTTAACATCTCATTTTAGTGAAATTTATATGGTAGACCTTAGATATTATAATGAGGGACTAAATACACTAATACAGGAAAATCAAATAAATGATATGTTAATACTTTATAATGCAAATACTTTCTTTGAAGATCCATCTATAAGGAATTTATCTGAATAGATTAAAAGTCATCTATCATAATTATGTTAGATGACTTTTTTATATATTAAATTTAATTAGCTATTNNTTTGCGGAAAAAGGAACTGCACAAGTTATAAGGCCTTGTCCGGGAATTTCTAATGTATATTTAGCTGAGCCACAGATTTGAGCATAAGAATCTGTCATTTTAGATATATACCAGTTTTTTTGTTCAAAATTTTTTATAGTAAAATTTTCTTCATTGATATTATCATTATTAATATTTGAATTGACATCTAACACTTTATACATTCTTTGAGTATATAATCCATATTCATCTATATTTTGTACAAAGGAATAGTGAATATTTATATCAATTCCATAAGGAAAAGATACATTGGATTCATCAATATTTAAAATAGTATTGCCTTCATAGGTTTTATAAGCTTCTTCAGCAATATATTTCTCGGAAGGCACTGATTTATGAGCAAGCTGCTTCATCTCCAGTTTTTGAGCATTTGATTTCTTTTGACATTCTATACCAAACTTCAAGAGAAATCCTATATCAGTTAAATCCTTTGTTGATTGAGCTTCTAAATCTAGTTGGCTAGAGTCAAATTCTGCACCAATACTAGTTGCTTCAGTGATAAGGGATTCTATTTCTTTAATTAACTGTTTTTTGTATCCATCTTCTATTTTTGAAAATAAATTCACTGTCCCAATAATACTTAAAATCATTAATGAACATAATATAATAGAAATCCTTGCTTTAATTTTTTTGGAAAACATTACATACACTCCTTATTTTGGGATAATTGTATTTATATATAAATATTAACATAGAATATGCATAATACCAATATAATTTAAACACTTTCGAAAGACAAAAACCGTTATTGATGGTATAATGTTTTCGTGAAAAGAGAGGTGATAGCATGAGCGAAATTGCAGGAAGTGGTTGCGAGGTTTTAATTCCTTTTAATGAAAGAAAGCCACTTGAAGAAATTGAGCGTAGTCTTATTAAAAAATATAGAAAAACCATATGGTCTAAATTTATTAAAGCAATAAAAGATTATAATTTAGTTGAAGAAGGGGATAAAATCGCCGTAGCTATATCTGGTGGTAAGGATAGCTTAGTTATGGCTAAGTTATTTCAAGAGCTTAAACGTCATGGACAGATGAATTTTGAGCTAGAGTTTATTGCTATGGACCCTGGTTATCATAAAAATATTAAAGAGTTACTAATTGATAATTGTAACTATTTAAATATTCCAGTTCATATTTTTGAATCTGGTATTTTTAAAATTGTAGATGATATTGCTAAGGATTATCCTTGTTACATGTGTGCAAGAATGCGTCGTGGAGCATTATATTCAAAAGCACAAGAATTAGGTTGTAATAAGCTTGCATTAGGGCATCACTTTAATGATGTTATAGAAACTACACTATTAAATGTTCTTTATGCAGGAAACTATAAAACTATGCTTCCTAAGTTAAAAGCTGCCAACTTTGAAGGATTAGAACTAATTCGTCCTCTTTATTATGTAGAGGAATGTTATATTCAAAAATTCACTCAAAGCAGCGGTATATGGCCATTAAACTGCGCATGTATGGTTGCAGCTAAGAAAATTGGAAATAAACGTTTTGAAATTAAGGATCTAATTGCAGAATTAAAGAAAAACTTTAATGACGTAGATAAATCTATATTTAGATCAGCGCAAAATGTAAATATGGATGCTATTTTAGGATGGCAAAAAGATGGAGAAAAACATTCTTATTTAGATTTTTATGATGAAGAATAAGTTATCTAATAAATAATAAAATCCTAGGAAAAAAGCTTCCTAGGATTTATTTAAATATATTATATTTAAAACAATATATGTGCAATCAGTACTATAATTGGTAGAGTTACTATAGTTCTTTCAATAAAGATTATTATTAAATCTTTTATGGAAACAGGAATTTTAGAGCCTATTAGCAATCCACCTACTTCAGACATATATATAAGTTGCGTTACTGAAGTACAAGCTATAACAAAACGAGTTAAATCACTTTTAATAGTACTTCCTATAACAGTAGGTAGAAACATATCTGCAAATCCTACAATTAAAGTTTGAGAAGCTTCTTTTGCTTCAGGCACTCTTAATAATTCAAGTAAAGGAATAAATGGCATTCCTAAAAACCTAAATATAGGGGTATATTCCGCTATTATTAATGCTAAAGTACCTATTGACATAACTATAGGTATAACACCCATCCACATATCTAAAACATTTGTAACACCTTCTGCTAAGACTCCTGTTACGCCACTACTTTTACTAGCTTTCTCAACAGCTTGTTTTAATCCCCATTGAAAAGAAGTAAAACCTTCAGGAATTTCTTCTTTAACATTTTGCTTATTATCTCCATAATAGGTATCTGGCTTTCTAGATAACGGTGGAATACGTGGTGTTATGATTGCTGCCACAATCCCTGCAAAGGTAACTGTTAGGTAAAATGGCACAAATAAATGACCAAGATTTACCTGAGAAATTACAACAAGACTAAAAGTGATAGATACAGCAGAAAAAGTTGTACCTATTACCGCTGCTTCACGAGTGGTATAAAATCCATCTTCGTATTGTTTGCTAGTTAAAAGCACTCCAATGGTACCATCTCCAAGCCATGAAGCAATGCAATCTATTGAGGAACGTCCAGGTAATTTAAAGATAGGACGCATTATCTTAGTTAACAACGTACCGAAAAATTCTAGTAGCCCAAAATTTAAAAGCAATGGTAAGAACATACCTGCAAATAAGAATACAGAAAATAGAATAGGTAACAAGCTATATAAAAGCAATCCTCCAGTATTTTCTGACCAAATCATTTCAGGCCCTATTTTAAATGCAGTACAAACTGCAAAGATCATACCAGCAATTCTTGCAATCAACCAAATAGGTGATATATTAAATAATGTATTTAAAAAGCTATTTTTTAAGATAAATTTAGGTTTAAATATCTTAGTTAAAATAGTTCCTGTTACAGTTACGCATATAATGGCAGTCATAACAATTGGTAGTATTTCTATAAAATAATTAAGTACAAATTTAGATAATACAGCTACAGGTATAGTAATATCTCCATTGAATAAAATAGGTGTCATAAAAAATAGTACCCCTATTAATGATGGAATAATAAAACGTAACAAATCAGCTGAGGAATATTTTCTTTGATTTAAATTCTCCATTAATTAAGTTCCTTTCTTATAAAGTTAATAATTATACAAACAATATTTATAATAATACATTATTTTTAATTCGCCAACCCTTATTTGCAATTAATTTTAAATTATTAGGAATAAAAATATAGAATATAACTAAAAAATTGTATAACCATGCAAAATATTCATAATTATAGCTTTGTTTAAAGCTGGTATAAACAAAGTTTAGAAGAAAATCATATAATTTTAGGAATTTTATAAAAAAAGTTAATTTTCTTATTGACTTTTGGATTTGTTCGAATTAAAATAATATTTAAAATATAAAGACGATGAAGAGAAGAGTAGATAAATTAATTGTTGCACAGAGAGCTCCAGTAGGTGAGAGGGAGCGAATAAATTATTTATTGAAAAAAGACTCTGAGTTTCAAGTGGATTTTAGCTTATTAGTTAAAAGTATACTTTGACAGTGGCTCCTGTTATAGAGCTAGGGTATAATCACAGAAATTGTGACGTACTTGAAGAGGTTAATATGGTGACATATTAACAAACTGGGGTGGTACCGCGAAGTTAGTTACTCTCGTCCCCAAGACTATTGTCTTGGAGGTGAGAGTTTTATTTTTGACTTTTTTTAATTTTAATAAGATATCTAATATAAAATATACCAGCATATTTACTGGTCACTTTAAGAAGATGTCTAACTTTTAAAAATGAAAGGTGGTATCATTGATGTTTAGAAATTATGAAAATATTGAAGAATTAAGAGAAATAATGAATGACGCAAATGAATTTGTGGTGGAAAGAGTTAAAAAATTAAATGAGTTAATAGAAAGAGGAGTAAACCCATACCCATATGGTTTTAAAGAATGCGTTTATTCAAATTATATAATAGATAATTTTGATCATATAAAAGAAGAAGAAGTTTATACGCTATCAGGAAGAATAATGCTTCTTAGAAGAATGGGAAATGTAACATTTTTAAACTTAAGAGATCAAGAGGGAGATATACAGGTATACCTAAATAAAGGTGCATTAGGTAATGAAAAGTATAATTTATTAAAACTTATAGATACAGGAGATATTATTGGGGTAGAAGGTACAGTATTTAAGACTAAAACAGGAGAAATAACAATTAAGACTAGTGAGGTTACTATACTTTCTAAATCCATAAGACCATTACCTGAAAAATACCATGGAATTCAAGATATGGATTTAAGACAAAGACATCGTTCATTAGATATGATTATGAATTCAGAGGTTAAGGAAAGATTTATCAAACGTTCAAGAGCTTTAAGCTATATAAGAGAATTTATGAACGGCATGGGATTTTTTGAAATGGAAACTCCTATTCTGGATACTAAATATGGTGGAGGGGAAGCAAAACCTTTTGTCACCTATGTAAATGCACTAAGTTCTGACGTTTATATGAATGTATCTCCTGAGCTTTACTTAAAAAGACTTATGGTAGGGGGCGTAGACAGGGTTTACACTATAGGAAGGTCATTTAGAAATGAAGGCATTGACAGAACTCATTATCCTGAATTTACTCTTTTTGAATGTTATATGGCATATGCGGACTACACAGATATGATGAGGCTTATGGAGAATTTATATGAGTATGTATTTACTAAAGTAAATGGAACAACAAAGAGTGTTTATGACGGCGTAGAAATAGATTTTAAAGCGCCATGGAGAAGAGCTAGAATGTGTGATTTGGTAAAAGAAGATACGGGGATTGATGTAGAGTTTTTATCAAGGAAAGAAATTGTAAAAATAGTCGAGGAAAGAGAATTGTTAAGTGATGAAGCTTTAGAAGGATTAGATATTAAAGATATGACAAAAGGTGATCTAATAATGACTATTTTTGATGAGTATTCAGCTTCAAAGCTAGTAGAGCCTACCTTTGTAATAGATTTTCCTGTAGAAACTTCACCTCTTTGCAAAGTTCATAGAAAGAATTCTGAGTTAATAGAAAGATTTGAACCTTATGCTTATGGGGTGGAGCTTGGAAATGCTTATTCAGAGCTAAATGATGCATTAAGACAGAGAGTGCTGCTTCATGATCAAGCTGATAAATTAAGAGCAGGTCTTGAAACTGCAAGTCCTATGGATGAAGAGTTTGCTGTAGCAATAGACGTAGGTATGCCACCAGCAGGAGGACTCGGAATAGGAATTGATAGAATGATAATGTTCTTAACAGGAGCAAATTCAATAAAAGATATTATTGCCTTTCCATTAATAAAAAGATAAAGTTACAACAAAAATGCTATCCTGAGTTTTAGGATAGTGTTTTTTATTGTATATTGAGTTAATAGATTGTTGTTTGAATATTCTATATTTTATTGACAATTTTAGATTGGTATCATATATTATAAATTATAAAGATTAAGTTTTGGAGGGCTTGTAGTTATGAAACCATCTAATTACTAATTAAATTTTTATTTAATTAATAAAGAAGTTTTAAAATACCTAAGTAATTAGGTTTATTTGTTATGCTTCTTAAAAATTAGTAATTAGAAGGTAGAAAACTTATAGAGCCAAATTGGGCATCTTCAAAAAAATAATAGAGGAATATCTTAGCCTATTTTGTATCATACTGCGTCATTAGAATCTACCCATAGCGCCACTATGACTAAATTCTAACTCCTTGTCTGATAAAAAATATACTAACATCTTTGATCTATTATTTTCTTTCAAATGCCTTAATCTTAATTTTTGCTCATAATTTATGAGTTAGCTTTGCTTTACTTAGTTTAAAATTAAGAATTTAAAAAATTTAGGCTATAAGAGGGATTATCTTCTTATAGCCTTTTTAGGCATATTCAAAAAATAATAAGCTAGTATGTTAACTTAATTTGTATCATACTGCGTTGTCAGAGCCTGCACATAGATACCACTATGAGCGGAACCTGATGCCTTGTCTGATACAAAGTATACTAACATCTTTAACTTCTTATTTTCTTTCATATGCCTTATGAAAGTAGGTGAAATCGTATGACTCCTTATTACAAAGTAGTGTATTCAAATCAATAAACAAGAGGAGTATAAAGTTTATGATTAATGCATTACTAACCAGGATAGAGTTTATTATTTTTGCAAATTTTAATGAACCGTCCCTTAAAATAAATATTCCTCTTGAAGTTTTAAGGAGAGAGGAATATGGAGAAAGTATTATATTTAAATTGGGAAATTCATAATAATAATTTAGACAGCGAAGAAAGATATTGTCATAACTGTGGAAAAAAAGTTATATTTATAGATTCATTAAAAAGAAGACAAAATGCAAATGGAAAAAATATATTTCACTATGCTATATACAAATGCCCTAATAATCATACATGGAATAAGATGCTAAATACTTTTAAAGCAATTCCAAGATTAAATAATTTAGATGGTGAAGTTTACAAAAGAGAATCTAAAATCGATATGATATTTATAGAAGACTTAATTGCTAAAGGATTTGATTATGTTGAAATAACTATTGACGTTATTAATGAAAAAGTAAGGTTAGATAAATTGTTATCAAATCAAATTTTAGATTTAAGTCGTTCTAAGATAGAAGAAGGGATTAAAAGTGGATTCATTTTAATAAATGAAAAATTAGTTAAACCTAAAACTGTAGTTAGAGAAAAAGAGACAATTTCTTTGGAATTAAATAAACTTAAATCAGTAGAATAAAAAATTAAAAACTCTATTGACCCTCCTATAATAGGAGGGTTTATTATTTATTTAGAGGGAAATTACAAATAACTAAGAGAATTTTTAATTAATTATAAAGTTGAATTTACTAGGAAATATATCTAGATGTGCAACGTGCAATAAAAACTTTATATTTAGAAAATCATAGTTTAAGTTATAATTTTTCTCTTATCCTCAATGTGCACAAGGAGGTAAATATATGATTAAAATAGGAGAATTCTCTAAGATAGGAAGAGTTTCTGTTAAAACTTTAAGACATTATGATGATAGGGGACTTTTAAAACCTGTAAAGATAGATGATTTTACATTATATAGATATTATGATGTGGATCAGCTATCAACTTTAAATAAAATACTACTATTAAAGAATGCGGGATTTTCTTTAAAGGATATTAAAAAGCTTTTTAATGAAAATTTAACTAATGAAGAATTAATCAAAGAATTAAGAGAAAAAGAAAAAGAGATAAAAGAAGAAATTTCAAAGTCTAATGATACATTAAAAGAAATAAATTTTTTAGTTGAATACTTAAATAAGGAGGACTGTATGATGGATAATTATGATATAGTTATTAAAAAAGTAGAAGGATTTAAGGCAGCTTCTGTTAGAGATGTAGTAGAAAGCTATGGAGAGCAAGGTAATTTATGGAGTGAACTTAATCAACATGTATTTGCGAGTAAAGGTAAAATAAGCGGACCATGCTTTAGCATATATCATGAATACGGATATAAAGAAAAGAATGTAGATACGGAAGTAGTAGAACCTATAGAATTTGATATACCTGAAAGTGACAAAGTTAAAGTAAAATATTTCGAACCTGTAGAAAATATGGTTTGTTATATTCATAAAGGCTCTTTTAAAATGATTGGCAAATCTTATGAATTTGCATTAAAGTGGATTGAAGCTAATGACTATGAAATAGCGGATAATATAAGAGAGGTATATCTTGTAGGAATGGGCAATTCTAATAATGAAGATGATTATATAACAGAAATCCAAATACCTGTAATTAAAAAGAAATAGATTAAAAGCGTGGATAAAATTCCACGCTTTAATTTATTATATGAACTATTTTTCTATGTGACATTAATGTAACTTACTATTATGATAAATATAGATTAAAATATATTCAGATGAGAATTATAGTTAGTGATAATTATAGTATAAATATTTTATAATAAATAGAGTTACACTAAGTTGATATTGGATATTTTTAATAACTTAAGATGAAAAGGAGATGATTTAAATGAGTGTATATTCTCAATCCATTTTTGTAGCATTTGCAACATTTTTACTACTTGCTTTTGCGCTAACTGTTCCTTTTCTTATCTATCAATATAGAAAATATAACTACATAAATAAATTTAGAGCATTAATATTATATTCTTTTTTATATTATTGTTTAGTGGCATTTTATCTAATAATTTTACCATTACCGCCTACTCGTGATACTTGTAGTTGGATACCGGCTGGTAGACAGTTCTATCAATTAGTACCTTTTAACTTTATAAAAGATATTATAAAAGAAACATCAGTAGTATTATCAAATCCTGCAACGTACTTAAGAATTCTTAAAGAGCCTGCATTTTTACAAGCATTTTTTAATGCTATATTACTTTTACCAATGGGGGTATATTTAAGATATTACTTTAAAAGAAGTTTAAAACAAACAGTAGTGATATGCTTTTTAACATCTTTATTTTTTGAAGTAACTCAAT
Source organism: Clostridium sp. UBA6640 (assembly GCF_002455975.1). Taxonomy (GTDB): domain Bacteria; phylum Bacillota; class Clostridia; order Clostridiales; family Clostridiaceae; genus Clostridium_J. The sequence continues at coordinate 66,278 of NZ_DKLM01000080.1, read as the reverse complement.
TAACAGGAATATATGGAATATATAATTGTCCATATAGACTATTTGATGTTGACGACTTAATGTTAAATACTTTAGGTGGATATTTAGGATACTTAATAACACCTGTATTCTCATATTTAATGCCAAGACAAAAACTTTTAGATAAAGAAATAAATGAAGATATTATAAGAGTAGGATATATAAGAAGAACATTAGCTCTTAGTGTAGATTGGTTTATACTTGATATCGTATTATCTTATTTTGGAGATAAAGAGAATATACTTGCTAATGCAATAGTGGTATTCTTATATTTCATAGTGCTACCTTATGCAACTAACGGTAAAACACTAGGAAAATCCTTAGTTAGAATAAAAATAAAAGGCACAGAGGAAAAACTGAAATTTAAAGAAGTTTTAATAAGATATTCAATCTTATATTATGGTGTCTTTGGCTACATGAATTTTGCTACACAATCTTATTTAATAAATACAAATCCATACATACAAGTAGGATTTGTAATATTATTAATACTAGCTTTACCTGTACTTGGAATACATCTAATTCTTCAAATGATAAGAAAAGATATACTGTTCTATGAGAAAGTAAGTAACACTAAGAATGTACTTATTTCAAAAGGTAAAGTGATTAGTTAGCATAAAAGTATCCAATGAGAAAAATATATTAATGTTCTCATTGGATGTCCTTTACTAGAGGATTACTATCCTATAATGATTTTAATGAAAACCTAGTTTATATCTTCGTATGCGGCAAGAAATCATTTTTCTTTCATTTCAGCTATTACTTTTTTAGCAGTAGGAACATCATCTGTGATTATTCCATCTACACCTAGTAGATAAAAGTCTTCCATAGAACTCTTGCTATTTACAGTCCACACATATATAGGTTTATTTAGTAATCTAGAAGCATGTATAATTTTATCTGTTACTAAGGATTCTTCTATTGTTAAAAAGTCAACTTCAATAAATTCAACTTTAGGAATTCCAGCATATATTATATAGCCTACTTTAAGTTTAGGTTCAGCTTTTTTTATTTCTTTTAAAATAGGAAAGTTTGTAGATTGAACTACACATTGGTCTATGAAATTATTATCTTTAATAACTTGTATAAATTTATTGATAAAGTCTTCTTCTTTTCCATGCAGCTTTACTTCTATATTTAGCTTTATTTTTCCCTTAGAAAGTTTAATAACTTCATCTAAGGTGCTAATTTTGCCTGTAAAACCACCTTGCCTTAATGTTATTTCTCTTACTTCATCTAAAGTAAGTTCAGAGATATTAGCATTAACCTTCCCAAGCCTTTTTAAGTTAAAATCATGTATTACTACAAGCTCATTATCCTTAGTTTGAATCACATCTATTTCAGCATAATCAGCTTTTTCATTTATAGCACCTTCTATTGCCTCTAGAGTATTTTCCACACCATGTAATGAACTTCCCCTATGTGACATAATTACTAAATCTGTATACCCACCTTCAAATGGGTCTACAACTATAGGTAGGACAAAAGAAATAATTACAAATGGCAATAAAAGAAAAACAACAAAGGATTTTTTATGTTTAACTAAAAAGCTTTTCGCATTGTCATTAGCAGTTTTTATATTCTTCTTTTCAATATTGATTTCATTTTTACCACATCTATCTAAATACAACTTAGTTATAAGATTTATATAAAAAGGTGTAATTATTGATGTGGAGATATAAAAAGCAATAACCACTAAAGTAAAGAAAATGGATGTTATTACGGAAGAAATAATACTTTCTTCTGCAATTATATTGCTTAGTAAAAGGTAAATTAATATTAATATAAAGGCTAATAGAGATATTAATAAAAGCATAAATAATACATATATAAATATACTTACTAACACTCTTAGTGCAATTTTAAAGTAATTCCCTTTAACCATTTTACTGCTTTTTTTAGCAGCAGCTTTAAAATTTTTATTTCCTTCAAGTACTATAATATGAAGAGAATAAATCCATCTAATATTTAAATATATAATAATAGCAAAAGTTATCGTATAAAATATTATGCCGGTTGTAGTTTTAAATAACTCTCCTGATATAAAGTTAGGTATTTCTATAGAAGGTAAAAGAGTAGAGCCTACGCCTATATTTAATAGTGGAACTAAAAGAAGAAGGTATGTTGCTATTCCTAAAATTCCATATTTAAATACATAAGGTAAATATCCAAGAGATTTTATAAAAGCATCTCCTATGAGAACTCTTTCTCCTTTGTTACTATAATAAGAAATTATAATAAGCATAGAAAATTCTAAGAAAATAAGAATTATAGCTATAGGAAGCAGTATTAAAACAGTTAAAAAGCCATACCTACTAAAACCAAATCTTAAAAGTTCATTATTAGTGATTGCTTTAAAACCTGCAATAGATAATAGCCCGTTAAATATCATAGAAATCATAGGAATAAATACTATCATAGCTAAAAGTTTATATATTGTTTCAAAAATAAGATTTTCCCAATAGGTAAACATCAATCTATTGTAAGAATGCAAAAATAGTTTAAATGCAGAAGTTTCTCTTATATTTTTCTCGTTTTTCATTCAATACCTCACCATATAAATATTCTTAGTTAATTTTAAAAATGTAAATTATTTTGAGATATCCATCAACTTCAAAGTTAATATCATCATATTATAATTATAAACATATAATAATTGCAAAATTAGCATTTTGTAAATAATAATCCTCTTATTTGTAAAAATTAATATATAGGAGGGGATATTATGATAAATATAAATAAATCCTTATGGTTAGATACTACAAAAACTACAAATTATGAAAAACTAAATGGTAATTTTGAAATTGATATTGCAATAATAGGTGGTGGGCTTGTAGGGATTAGCACTGCTTATATGCTAAAGAAGAGTGGATTTAATGTTGCCGTATTTGAAGGAAATAGAATTGGTGAAAATGGTACAGGAAATACTACTGCAAAAATAACTTCTCAACATGATTTAATTTACGATAAGCTCATTAACGATTTTAGAAAGGAAAACGCTAGGCAATATGCAGAGGCAAACCAATCAGCAATTAAAAAGATAAAGGAGATTATTGAAGAAAATAATATTGATTGTGACTTTGAAGAAAAAATATCTTGTGTTTACACAGAATCCGAGGAATACATAGATAAAATAGAAAGGGAAGTAAAAGCAGCTAGAAGTTTAGGAATATCTGCTGAGTTTGCTAAGAAAGTAGCTCTTCCTTTTGATATAAAGGCAGGAGTGGTTTTTCATAATCAAGCACAGTTTCACCCTAGAAAATATCTTTTAGCTTTAGCAGAAAAGGTAAATGGCGATGGATCATACATATTTGAACATACTAGAATTTTAGATGTGGATAAAGAGGATAAAAAATTAATTCTTTCAACTAAAGATGAAAAGATAACTGCAAATAAGGTTATAGTTGCAACCCATTTTCCTATTTTAAATAGTCATGGTCTTTATTTTATAAGAATGCATGGAGAGCGTTCCTACGTATTAGGATTAGATACTAAAAATATAAATATAGATGGAATGTATATAAGTGCAGAGAATCCTAAAAGATCTTTTAGAACACAAAAACTAGGTGATAGAGATATATTGTTATTAGGTGGAGAATCCCATAGAACTGGGGAATTTTATAATACTGAGAAATGCTATGAGGCATTAAAGAAATACGGAGAAAAACTCTATGAGAATATGGAAATTATATATAAATGGTCAGCACAGGACATGACACCATTAGATGGAGTACCTTATATAGGACAGTATTCTGCTAATACAGAAAATTTATATGTAGCTACAGGATTTCAAAAGTGGGGAATGACTAGCTCAACTGTTGCAGCAATGATTATTACTGATTTAATAAGTAATGGTAAAAGCCCTTGGATAGATGTTTATACCCCTTCAAGACTTAATGTAGCATCATCAATTAAGGAGCTAGGAGGGAATGCTTCCAAGTTTACGCAAAGATATACTAAAGGAAAGTTGGATTATCCTGAGAAATCTATTAAGGAAGTAGATAAAGGCGAAGGGAGGGTAGTTGAATATAAGGGGAGAAAAATAGGAGTATATAGAGATGAGGAAGATAACTATTATGGTGTGGAGATAATATGTCCTCATATGCAATGTGAGCTTCAATGGAATAATAGTGAAAAAAGCTGGGATTGTCCTTGCCATGCTTCAAGATTTACTATAAAAGGTGAAATAATAGAAGGACCATCAGTAAAACCTTTAAGATTAGTAGACATAGATAAAGAGAAAATTAAAAATAATGGCTAATAACATAAATACATAAGCAAAAATTAACAGTGCTATTGAGAAAAGTTGCATAAATTCACAATGATTTATGCAATTTTTTAAAAATATGAGGAAAAACCTTTTCATTTACTTTATTTTATGTAACAATTATATTATAATAAATAGTAAGAAGGTACTAAGATGAGAAAGTTGTTTTATGAAGCTTTAGAGGATATACCTGTAGTATCCGCTGTTAAGGATATGGAAGGGCTTGAAAGAGCATTAAAAGCTGATTCGAAGATTGTGTTTATTCTATTTGGTGATATATGCAGCATTAGAAACATAGTTAAAAAAGTTAAAGATAGTGATAAAATAGCCATTGTTCACATTGATTTAATTGACGGACTTTCAAATCGAGATATTATAATAAATTTTCTAAAAGAAAATACGGAAGCTGATGGAATTATAAGCACTAAAGCTAGTATGATAAAAAATGCTAAGGAGCAAGGGCTTATAACAGTACAACGGTGTTTCATACTAGATTCATTGTCCCTTGAGGGTAGTAAAAAACATATGAATTCTGGATATGCAGATGCTATTGAGATTTTACCTGGTGTTATGCCAAAGATTATAAAGAGAATAGTTAGTTTTTCTAATCTGCCAGTTATTGCTGGAGGATTAATTGAAGATAAAGAGGATATAATGTTAGCACTTCAAGCAGGAGCTACAGCAGTATCTTCAACAAAAAATGAAATATGGTTTATGTAGTAAGAGATTAAGAGATAAACTACAAAAACAAAACGCCTTTTTAGGTGTGTTGTTTTTGTAGTTTTTTGTTTTCTATTTATTAAATAATTGGTAAAAATAAAGGGATAATTTTATGCTATGTAATTATTAAATTTACTAATGAAATATTTAATATTCATTCATGAAAATTAGCAGACTCGTTCAAAAATAAATTAATCTAAGTTCCTGAATTGCCAATTGTTTTAAACATATATCCGAAGTTGTATTAAGCTATATATTAACTTTCTAGATTAAACATATGATTGGAGGAATACCACATGGAAAAGTATATTGTAGCATTAGATCAAGGTACTACAAGTTCAAGAGCAATAATTTTTGATAAGGAGCAAAATATTCTCGAGATTGCTCAAAAGGAAATTACACCTATGTATCCTCAAAAGGGATGGGTTGAGCAAGATCCTATGGAGATTTATGCATCTCAATATGGGGTTTTAACAGAGGTTTTAGCAAAGACAGGATTACTAGCAGAAAATATAGCTGCTATAGGAATTACAAATCAAAGAGAAACTACAATTTTATGGGACAAAGAGACAGGAAGACCAGTTTATAATGCTATAGGTTGGCAGTGTAGAAGAACAGCAGAAATATGTGACAAACTAAAGGCAGATGGCTGGGAATCATATATTAGAGAAAATACAGGTCTTGTTGTGGATGCATACTTCTCTGCTACGAAAATCAAATGGATTTTAGATAATGTTGAAGGAGTTAGAGAAAAAGCTGAAAAGGGAGAAATATTATTTGGAACAGTAGACACTTGGCTTGTTTGGAAGCTAACTAATGGAAAAGTTCACGTTACAGATTATACAAATGCATCTAGAACAATGCTTTTTAATATTAGAACACTAGAATGGGACAAAAAAATATTAGAGGCTTTGGATATACCTAAAAGTATGCTTCCACAGGTTAAAAATAGCAGTGAAATTTATGGAAGAGCTAACCTTGGTGGAAAAGGCGGAACAAGAGTACCTATATCAGGAATGGCAGGAGATCAGCAAGCAGCACTATTTGGCCAGGCTTGTTTTGAAAAGGGATCTGCAAAAAATACATATGGCACAGGATGTTTCTTACTAATGAACACTGGTGATGAAATAATACAAAGTAAAAATGGCCTTATAACAACAATTGCAATTGGAATTGACAATAAAGTGCATTATGCTCTTGAAGGAAGTGTATTTGTTGGAGGTGCAGTTATTCAGTGGCTTAGAGATGAGCTTAGAATAGTAAATGATGCAAATGATACAGAATACTTTGCTCAAAAGGCTAAAGATAATGGAGGAGTTTACATAGTACCTGCCTTTACTGGACTTGGAGCACCTTATTGGGATATGTACGCTAGAGGAGCTATTTTTGGGTTAACAAGAGGAGCAAATAGGAATCACATAATTAGAGCAGCTCTTGAATCTATAGCTTATCAAACTAAGGATGTAATTGATGCAATGATAGAGGATACAGGACTTGAGCTTGAAGATCTAAAAGTTGATGGAGGAGCAAGTTCAAATGGATTTTTACTTCAATTCCAATCAGATATTTTAGGTAAGATAGTAAGAAGACCACTTATAAGAGAAACCACTGCACTAGGTGCAGCTTATTTAGCAGGGCTTGCTGTAGGCTTTTGGAAAGATAAAGAAGAGATTATGGATAAATGGAATGTAGATAACGAATACACACCAAATCTTGATGATGAAACAAGACAAAAGCTTTACAAAAACTGGAGAAAAGCAGTTGTAAGAGCCCAAGAGTGGGAAGAACATGATGCTTAATATAATGCACAGTGCACAATTCACGATTCACAATTAAGGATAATTCTCAGTGAACTGAGAATTTGAAAAATAGTTATTTTAGATTCTAGTAAGTAATCCTTATAAGAAGTACATGGTTAAACTGAAAAAAGCTTTTAATAAATTAATCATTATTAGTGCTTTATTTTTTACTTACCAAATTAAATATTTTTAATTTCTCAGCATAGCTGAGAAATGTCCATAAATTGTGCATTGTGCACTGTGAATTGCAAATTGAAGTATGACTTTGGGAGGAATTGTTTATGTATGATGTAGTAGTAATAGGAGCAGGAATAATAGGAGCTTCTGTAGCAAGAGAACTTGCAAAGTATGATTTAAATGTGAAGGTATTAGAAAAAGAAAATGATGTTTCAAATGGGACAACAAAAGCAAATAGTGCTATTGTTCATGCGGGTTATGACCCTAAAAATGGTACTATGATGGCTAAGGTAAATGTTAAAGGAAATGAAATGTTTGAAGGAATATGCAACGATTTAGATGTTCCTTTTGAAAGAATAGGTTCATTAGTACTAGCTTTTGATGAGGATGATTTAAAAACAATAAATGCACTTTATGAAAATGGTATAAAAAATGGAGTACCAAATCTTCAAATATTAACTAAAGAAGAAGTTTTAGAACTTGAACCAAATTTAAGCACAGAAGTAGCAGGGGCATTACATGCACCTACAGGTGGAATAGTAGGACCATGGGAATACACAATTGCTCTTATGGAAAATGCAGTAGTTAACGGTGTAAAACTTCAATTAGATGCTGAAGTTACCTCAATAGAAAAATCAGAAGATGGATATAAAATAGTTGTTAATGATTCAGATATGCCTATTTATACAAAGTATATAGTAAATGCAGCAGGAATTTATGCAGATAAAGTTCATAATATGGTGGCTAAACCTGCATATACTATAAGCCCTAAAAAAGGACAATATTTTGTAATGGATAAAACACAAGGAGAATTAGTAAATAAAACAATCTTCCAATGTCCAAATGAACGTGGTAAGGGGGTACTTGTTACACCTACAGTTCATGGAAATCTTCTTGTAGGACCAGATTCAGAAAGTACAATAAGCAGGGAAGATTTCTCAACAACAACTGAGCAATTAAATTTCGTTAAAGAAAAAGCTTCACTATCTGTTAAAAACATTGCTTTTAGAGATAGTATAAGAACCTTTGCTGGGCTTAGAGCTTATTCTGAAAGACCAGATTTTATTGTTGAAGAAGCAGAAGATGCAAAAGGATTTATAGATTTAGCAGGTATGAAGTCTCCTGCATTATCTTCAGCACCAGCAATAGCTTTAGAGGCTATTGAACTTTTGAAAAATAGCGGATTAGAGCTTAAAGAAAATAAAAACTTTATAAGAGAACGTAAGCAAGTAGTATTTATGGAGCTTTCACCAGAGAGAAAAGCTGAAGTAATCAAGGAAAATCCGAGCTATGGAAGAATCATTTGTAGATGTGAAAACATAACAGAAGGAGAAATATTAGATAGTATAAGAAGACCAGTAGGGGCAACTACTCTAGATGGAGTTAAGAAGAGATGCAGACCTGGAATGGGAAGATGTCAAGGTGGATTCTGCGGCCCAAGAGTTCAAGAAATTCTATCAAGAGAACTTGGAAAAAATCTTGAAGAAATAGTTCTAGACAAAAATAATTCTTATATTTTAACAGGTGAAACTAAAAAGAAATAGCAGGAGGCGTAAAAATGAATTACGATTTAGTAGTTATTGGTGGAGGTCCAGCTGGACTTGCAGCAGCATTAGAAGCACATAATAATGGAGTAGAAAATATATTAATAATTGAAAGAGATAAAGAACTTGGAGGAATACTAGAACAATGTATTCATAACGGTTTTGGACTTCACACTTTTAAAGAAGAACTTACAGGTCCAGAATATGCTCAAAGATTTATAGATTTATTAAATAAAACTACTGTTGATGTTAAGTTAGATACAATGGTTTTAGATGTAAGACCAAATAAAGAAATTCATGCTATAAATTCAGAAGATGGATATATGATAATTAATACTAAGGCTATAATTTTTGCAATGGGATGCAGAGAAAGAACAAGAGGAGCTATAGCAATTCCAGGAGACAGACCTGCGGGAGTATTTACAGCAGGAGCAGCTCAAAGATACGTTAATATGGAAGGCTATATGGTAGGAAAAGATGTTGTTATATTAGGTTCTGGTGATATAGGACTTATAATGGCGAGAAGAATGACTCTTGAAGGAGCTAAGGTTCATGCTGTAGTTGAATTAATGCCTTACTCAAATGGGTTAAATAGAAATATTGTTCAATGCTTAAATGATTATAATATTCCATTATATCTTTCACATACTGTAACTAATATAAAAGGTGATGGAAGAGTTGAATCTGTTGTAATTTCAAAAGTTGATGAAAATAGAGTACCTATTAAAGGAACGGAAATAGAATTTAAATGCGATACTCTTCTTTTATCAGTAGGATTGATACCAGAAAATGAATTATCTAAAAAGGCAAGCGTTGAAATAGATAGAAGAACTAGTGGACCTGTAGTAAATGAAAGTATGGAAACTAGTGTTGAAGGTATTTTTGCTTGTGGAAATGTAGTTCACGTACACGATTTAGTTGACTTTGTTACTGCTGAAAGCCAAAGGGCAGGACGTAATGCAGCAAAATATATAAAAGGTGAAATTAAAAATAGCGAAGACTATATTTATATTAAAAATGGTAATGCTATAAATTACACAGTACCACAAAAAGTAAGAGTAGAAAATCTTGATAAGGGAATAGATGTATTTATGAGAGTAAATAATGTTTATCAAGATGTGGCTATAAAGGTAAAAGCTGATGATAAAGAACTTTTAAGCTTTAAGAGAAAGCATATGGCACCAGGAGAAATGGAAAAAATAATGATTCCTAAGACTATTCTCGAAAGCGTTAATAAAGATGAAATAATAATTTCTGTGGAGAAGGAGAGTTAATTATGACTAAAGAGTTAATATGTATAGTATGCCCAAGAGGGTGTCATCTAGAGATAGATGTAGACAATGATTATAAAGTTAGTGGTAATTTATGTCCAAGAGGCGCAGAATATGGGGTTAAAGAATTAACTTCTCCAACAAGAGTTGTAACTTCAACTGTTAAGATAAAGGGAGGAATTCATAATAGACTTCCTGTAAAAACTAATGGTGCAATACCTAAAGATTTAAACTTTGATTGTATGAAACTTTTAGATAATATTGAAGTATCTTCACCAATTAAAGTTGGAGATGTAATAATTGAAAATGTACTAGGAACAGGAATAGACTTAATAGCAACAAGAAATATGTAGCTTAGGAGAGAAGGGTATGATTTATGATGTAGCAATTATAGGGGCAGGAATTGTAGGCACAGCAATTGCAAGAGAACTTTCTAAATATGATCTTTCTATTGCACTAATAGAAAAAGACGTTGATGTCTCTATGGGTGCTACAAAGGCAAATAGTGCTATAGTTCATGGAGGCTATGCAGAAAAACACAGTACTTTAAAAGGGCAGCTTTGTTATAAGGGAAGAATGATGTATGAAGAGCTTGATAAAGAATTGAATTTTGGATTTAGAAAAACAGGCTCATTAGTAATCAGCTTTGAAGAAGATATAAAACCACTAGTAGGTCTTATGGCAAATGGAATTATGAACGGCTGCCATGATTTAAGCATTATAAATAAAGAAGAGATATTAAAAATTGAACCTGATATTAATCCTAATGTAAAACATGCTCTTTATTGCGAAGGAGCAGGAGTTTGTTCTCCTTATGAGATGGCAATTGCACTTGCTGAAAATGCTATAACAAATGGTGTAGAGTTATTCTTAAATAATATGGTTTTATCTATAGAAAAAGAGGACAATATTTTTAATATAAAGACCAACAATGGAAATTTTTCTTCACGGTTTGTAATAAATGGAGCAGGGCTTTATAGTGATGAAATTTCTTCTATGGTAGGGGAGGATTATTTTAAAATTCTTCCTAGAAGTGGCGAGTATCTACTATTTGCTAGAGATACAGGAAAAGTTCTTAATACAGTAGTATTTCAAATGCCTACCACTTATGGCAAAGGTGTTTTGGCGACAAGCACTTATCATGGTAATTTATTAATAGGACCAGATGCTTCCGATGATTCAGAAAAAGATGATACTTCTACTCATATAGAAAGAATGAATAAAATATTGGAACTTGCTAAAGATACTACAGATAAAATTGATATTAATAAATTTATAAGAAGCTTTACAGGCATAAGAGCTAGAAGTAATACAGATGATTTTATAATTGAAGAAACATCTACAAAGGGATTTATAAATGTGGCAGGAATTCAGTCACCAGGTCTTACTTCAGCACCTGCTATAGCACTAATGGTTAAAGAAATATTAGAAAATGCAGGATGTGTTCTTAAGAAGAAAGATAATTTTATAGCTTATAGAAAGCCTATAATTACTAAAAAAGATCTTGTGCCTTTTAAGGAAATAAAAGATAAGATAGATATAGATTCTTGTCCAGAAAAGATTATTTGTAGATGTGAGCAGATAACAGAAGGCGAAATTATAGATTCACTTCATAGAGGCATTAAGGTTACAACCATTGATGGAGTAAAAAGAAGAACTAGAGCATCTATGGGTTGGTGCCAAGGAACCTTTTGCAGACCTAGAATAAAAGAAATAATCGAAAGAGAATATAATATTAAAATTGATGACAAAGAAGATGTTGAATATAGTGGAGTAAATAGAGTAGGCAAGTCAGAGATATTAGAGAAGCTAGGTATAGAAAATAATAAAGACAATAATTTATAAAACAAAAGCCGTGAAGCATCGCGGCTTTTTTATTTATTAAGTTGTATATTAAAATAAATATTTAAAATATCTTTCTCTATTATCTAAAAAATCTTTAGTAAGTTTAAAATGTTCAGTATCTTCATAGTCTATCTTTTTTATAAAATCACCATTAAAATCGTATATAATTGCATTTGGATAAGACATTATTATTGGTGAGTGGGTAGCAATTATAAATTGAGATTTTGTTTCATCTATAGTATCGTGAAGTATTTTTAAAAAAGCTATTTGTTTTTCAGGTGACAATGCAGCTTCAGGCTCATCTAAAAGATAAATCCCTTTTCTAGAGAATCTATTTGTTATTACACTTAAAAAAGACTCACCATGGGATTGAGCATAAAGCTCTTTATTTCCATAAGCAGCATATACTTCATTTCTATCTACATAAAGATCATTTGCCAAATCTTCAAGATATTCAGCATAATTAAATAGAGTTTCTGCTCTTAAAAAGAAGCCATTATTAATTTTAGGCAGCCATGACAAAGTCATGATAGAACTCAAAGATAAATCGTCTAAAGAACTATCAAGTATAGAATTTTGGCTTCCACTTTTTATGGAAAATCCAATTTTATGAGCAAGAGCCTCTAATAATGTTGATTTACCAGATCCATTTTCCCCTACTAAAAAACTACATTATGTTCTGTATCTATAAAGTCAGTGTTCATTAACGATTTTACATTAAAAGGATACACATTTTTATTTTTTACTTTGTTCCAGTTAAAAGTTATTCTTTT
>NZ_DKLM01000080.1:29081-53814 GCF_002455975.1 Clostridium sp. UBA6640 | reverse complement strand
GACTAGCAATATAAAATTGTTACTTATCCACCCCTGGGGAACAGCGCGAAGCCCTTTAGGGTTCCCCAGGGGTGCAGTATAGTTCGGAACAGAAATCAGTGATATTATGCTAAATTTATGGAAATAAGCAATATAATTAAAATATTATTTAATGTTGCAGATATTGTGCCATATCATACTGCATCCCAGGGGCTTAAATAAAAAGTAGTTGTAAATTAAAATTTTGTGATTACTCTGATTTTATTTAAAACCTATAATTTTTGTTATAAATCCCAGGGGTGAAGATTAATGCTGAAAATATCCACAATTAAGAAAGAAATTATTTTTTTAAAAAAATAATTTCTTTAAACATATTTTTGACTAGTACTATAAAATTGCTGGTGATTACGGCGAACACTGTTCGCTGCTACAGAATAAATTCTATAGTTATGTGGATAGAACAATAACGAACTTAAAATCCAAGCAACAAATTGAAGGTTGGAATCAACAAGATTAAAAATTTAAATCTATTTACAATTATATACTTAGATGATAAGATTTGTATAATTGTAAGGGGAATTAATAATAGATAATATTTTTATCATTAGTTAAAGGGAGTGAATAAGATAAAAGTTAAATTTAAAGTTATAATAATAAGTTTAGCTATATTAATATGTGCTGTGTTAATTAAGCCTTGGGATTATTATCTGCAAAGTGAAAGGTATATAGAGAATAATGTTATTAGAAAATACTATAGAATTCTTGATGAAGAAAGGGATGTGGACAAATATAATTTCTTAGTAATAAGCAGCAGAAGAAGAGAAAATTTTAATAATATTCCTGATGCAGTGGAAAAGAGAGATATATTAAATGTAGAAAAATTAGAACCGCAAGAACATGATGTGCTTAAGCAATACATTAAAGAAGAATATGAAGGTAAAGAAGATAAAGTTCGATTTTACTTTGTTGAGTATGATATAAAATTTAAAGAAGGGGTAGCCACTCCAGTAGATTCAGGAAGATATTGTATTGTTGTGCGGTTAGAAAAAGAACATGGTAAGTGGCTAATCAATGATAATTATAGTAGAGCTGTAAAGAAAAATGATGGAACTATTGAGATAATAAGTTGATAATAAAAGAAAACAACATAAATAAAACAGAGCTTAAGATTAAGCTCTGTTTTGCTTACTCTTCTAATAAAGTCAATTCTTTTAGAACTTTATAAATCCTTTTATCACCGATTAATTTATCGTTAGTATCATTACCATTATTTATAACACCAATAGCGTTTTTAGATGTATCAGAGAACATAACTTCAGGAGGAAAATGTGAGTGATGTTCTAGTGGAGAAAAACCAGCACTATAAATCCTGTTACCATTTACTACGATAATTACAACATCATGACATTCTCCGCATAATAGATTACTTTTACCTGTATATTCAATATTTTTATTCTGCATATGCTTTTTTAAATATTCGTCTTTAAATTGAATTTCATGACTAGACCAATAATACTTTTCTATATCTCTTTCTGTAACCACAGGAAGATCTTCAAGAGAAACCTCTGTTATTTTAGAACTGGGCTTAATATATTCTCCAGTGTGTTCATCTTTTCCATAGCTTAATACAGTTTTCTTTTCGTCTTCTTTTACAAAATAAATAGCAAACTTAGGAGTGGCATTATTTTGATTACGAACTTCAGTTTTATCACAGCTACTAAGTAAAAAAATGTTTAACAATAAAAGTATTAAAGAAATAAATTTAGAAAAAGTTTTATGCATGGTAAACCTCCTTGGTAAATATATAAATAATACAATATATTTGAAATAATGTAACCATATGATATCATGCAGTTAATATATTAATATAAAGGGGGATATAATGAACAAATTTATAAATACTCAATTCAGTTGGTGGTTATTGATTATTGCAATTGTTGGGGACTTTGTTGTACCTTATATATTGGCTAATTTCTACAAAGGATATAATCATAAAACAATGGTTATGAGTGTATTAGGAAATCCGAATAGTCCTGTACGAATATATTATAATATTTGGCTTGTGTTATTAGGTATATTTCTGATAATAGGTTCAGCTAATTTATATCGTCAATATTCTTCTTGTTCTAAGAATTTAAGTATAACAGTTTTTGTTTTTATTGTTATCTTTGCTATTGGTGCAGGGATTTTATCAGGTGCTTTTAGTGTTAATGAAAGTAAAGAAATAGAAAGTATTGCTTCACAAATTCATGGAATTGGCTCGGCTTTAGGATTTATGGCACTTTTATTTGTACCTTTACTTCTAAGTATTTTATCATTTAAAATGAAGGATTGGACAACTGCTGTTATTTGTTTAGTGTCGTTTACTTTGGCGTTAATTTTCTTTGTATTATTTATTATGTCAGATAAATCACATTTTCAATATACAATTATAGCAAATGAAGGTATTTGGCAACGTCTGACCTTATTGTTTATGTATATACCATTGGGTTATATAGCAATATTAAAAATTGTAGATTATATAAAAAAATAATATTACAATATGTAATTAGCTTAAAGTGTGAATTAATGGAACTCCTTTTAGGAGTTCCATTATTAATTTTAGGTAGCTATGGTAAGGTCATAATAGAACTTAAAGAAAGATCATCATAAATTCTTTTATCATACATTAATTTGTTAGTATTATCATTACTATCGTTGATAATACTAATAGTGTTTTAAAAAGGTATTAAAAATGCAATTTTTAACGAAGATGTAGATAATGATATTTTAGCTATAAATATAGTTTCGCTATAATGACTAAGTAATAAGATATTTAGCAATAAAAGTATTAAAGAAATAAAATCTAAAAATATTATTAAAGTAAGGATATAATGCAGATATGATCACATTTTTAAAGTTATTGAGGTTGATTGAAGCAAGCAAAACTTGTTAAGAATCTGTTAAAAATATGCTTTTTATCTATATTGACAGTAACAAAAAACAAGAGTATGATTATAATAGAACATATGAATGATTGTTCATATGTTCAGATTAAAGGGGGTAGTAATATGGGTAAAAAGCAATTAATACTTGAGAATCTTGATTGTGCTAATTGCGCCTCAAAGATAGAGAACAAAGTAAAAGATAATAAAGACATAAAGGAAGTGACGGTAAACTTTATGACTAAAACTCTTACTTTTGAACCACATGATGAGGCTAATGTGAGTAAAATAATAAATGAAATTAAAAATACAGTTAATAAGTTCGAGCCAGATGTAGTTGTAAAAGAAAAAGCTAAGAAGAATAATACCAAAGCTAAAAAAGAGTTTATATTAGAAAATTTAGATTGTGCAAACTGTGCTTCTAAAATAGAAAATAAGATTAGAGAAATAAAAGGCATAGAAGAAGCAACAGTAAATTTTATGACTAAAACTTTAATTTTTAAACCTAAAGAAGGGGAAAATTTAAATAAACTTGAAGAAGAGATAAAAGCTATAGTTAAAAAATTGGAGCCAGATGTAATTGTAAAGGAAAAAGTGAAGAAAAGTAATATTAAAGTTAAAAAAGAGCTTATATTAGAAAATTTAGATTGTGCAAACTGTGCTTCTAAAATAGAAAATAAAGTTAGAGAAATAAAAGGTGTAGAAGAAGTAACAGTAAATTTTATGACTAAAACCTTAATCTTTAAGCCTAAAGAAGGGGAAAATTTAAATGATATTAAGGAAGAAATAAAGGCTATAGTTAAAAAGTTAGAACCAGATGTCGTTGTTAAGGATAAGGTGGGGAAAAAACCTATAGCAGCTTTACAAACTAGAGGAACTAGTTGTTGTAGTGGTCATGACCATAATCATGATCATAGTCATAGTCATGAACATCATCATGAGGAAGCTGCACATCACCATGATGAAGAAGAGGAAGAACATGGACATAGCCATGGGGACGGAAGTACTAAAAAAGCTATGATAAAGCTTGCATTAGGTGGAGCAATATTTGCTGCTGGAATGATTGGAAAATTTGATGCCAATATAGAGCTTATAATATTCCTAGTTGCTTATCTCATAGTAGGAGGAGAAATTGTTCTTAGGGCATTAAAAAATATTACTCGCGGACAAATTTTTGATGAAAACTTTTTAATGACTATTGCAACTGTTGGTGCATTTGCTATTGGAGAATTCCCAGAGGGTGTAGCAGTTATGTTATTTTATCAAGTAGGAGAATTATTCCAAGACATAGCTGTAAATAAATCTCGTAAATCTATAAGTTCACTAATGGATATTAGGCCAGACTTCGCAAACTTAAAGACAGATGGAGAAATAGTTAAAGTATCGCCAGAAGAAGTTTCAGTGGATGATATTATAGTCGTGAAGCCAGGAGAAAAGGTTCCATTAGATGGAGTAGTAATTGAAGGGAAATCAATGTTAGATACATCAGCACTTACAGGGGAATCAATGCCACGTAATGTTGAAGAGGGAAATGATGTACTCAGTGGGTTTATAAATCAAAATGGAGTAATTACTGTAAGAGTAACTAAAGAATTTGGAGAATCTACAGTTTCTAAGATATTAGATCTTGTACAAAACGCAAGTAACCGTAAAGCAAAAGCAGAGAACTTTATTACAAAATTTGCAAAATATTATACTCCAGCAGTAGTAATTATAGCAGCTGCGCTAGCTATACTGCCTCCAATATTTATAAGCAATGCAACCTTTGGAGAGTGGGTATATAGAGCCTTAGTATTCTTAGTTATTTCTTGTCCTTGTGCTCTTGTAATATCTATTCCTTTAGGATTTTTCGGTGGAATAGGAACAGCTTCAAAGCATGGTATTTTAATTAAGGGAAGTAACTATTTAGAAGCTCTTAACAACGTAGAGACAGTAGTATTTGACAAAACAGGAACACTTACTCAAGGAGTATTTAATGTTACAGAAATAAATTCATCAAATGGATTTAATAAAGAAGAAGTTTTAAAATATGCAGCTTATGCAGAGAGCTACTCTAATCACCCTATTGCAGTTTCAATTGTTAAGGCATATAAAAATGAAATTAATAAAGATGATGTAAACAATTATGAAGAAATTGCAGGTCATGGAATAGTTGTAGAAGTTGAAGGAAAAAGAGTTGCAGCAGGTAACAATAAGCTTATGAATGCTGAAAATGTAAAATTTGAAGAAACTGATTCAGTAGGAACAGTAGTATATGTGGCAATAGATAAAGTTTATGCAGGAAGCATAGTAATTGAAGATACATTAAAAGAAGATTCTATACAAGCTATTAGAGAATTAAAAGATAATGAAGTTAAAAATACTGTTATGCTAACAGGAGATAATAAAAAAGTAGCAGATAAGGTGGCAAATCAACTAAAAGTTGATGAAGTTTATTCTGAACTACTACCACACGAAAAGGTAGAAAAGCTTGAGAATATTGATAGTAAAAAATCATCAGGAAAGAATATTGCCTTTGTAGGTGATGGAATAAATGATGCCCCAGTTCTTGCAAGAGCAGACGTAGGTATTGCAATGGGTGGTTTAGGATCTGATGCAGCTATTGAAGCAGCAGACGTGGTTATCATGACAGATGAACCTTCTAAAATAGCTACTGCAATAAAAATATCAAAAAGAACTAGAAAAATAGTTATTCAAAACATTGTATTTGCCCTAGGAGTTAAAGCTTTAGTATTAATTTTAGGAGCCTTTGGAATAGCAACAATGTGGGAAGCAGTTTTTGCTGATGTAGGAGTGTCTGTGCTTGCTATATTAAATGCTATGAGGGTAATGAGATTTAAAAATTAATAAAAGGCGTAAGTTTTGAGGTTAATCTTGAAACTTACGCCTTTTAATTATTATCAATGCACAACTTTGATTAATGGAGGATTGAGGATGGATAATGGACAATTACGGATGAAATTATTTTTTATAAAAACAATTTTTAATGGATTTTTGATTAGCAATGCAATTGCTAGTGTTGATCAGTTATAAATTTCTCAGCTTATGCTGAGAAATAACCATAATTGTCCATCGTCAATGGTCAATTCTCAATTACATATCTATTAGTATAGAAATCAATGTTTAGAGGAACTCTATATTATAATCAAAAATATAGGAGGATTCTTAAGATGAGAGCAATAGTTAATAAAGATGAATGTATATCCTGCGGGTTATGTCCAGCTGTATGTCCAGAAGTCTTTGAATTTGAAGATGATGGGAAAGCTGGCGTTAAAGTTGATGGAATAACAAAAGAAGTTTTAGACTCTGCTAAAGAAGCAGAAGAAGGTTGTCCGACTAATGCAATTTCAGTAGTAGAATAATTTCAAATTTATATTTAATTACAAAAAAATCATGGCATTTAGTCATGATTTTTTATTATATAGGAAATTATAAAAAGTTAAATTTGTGGATAACTTTAAACAATTCTGAGAATAACTTTTTAAATAAATATAAATAATAATTTTATAAAATTTTATTTTTGAGAAGGGATTAAGGTTATGGAAAAAGAGATTTTCTTTTGTGAAAATAATGTAAGCAAGGGATTAGAAGAAATTATAGAAAAGTTAGAAGAAAAGTATAAAGACTTAGATGTTTACATTGAACCTTGTCAAGGACAATGTAGCGTATGTTCGGAGAAATTTTTTGTTGTTATAGAGTCAGAGGTTATTGAAGCAGAAACTCCTGAAGAATTGTATGAAACTATAATTGATATTCAAAATAATAACTAATTAGAGCATACTATATTTTTAATAACAGATAAATAAGACCATTTTTATGATTAATTATAATAGAAAAAGTTTTTAAATAATGCAAACTTTTTTATATTATTTATAATTACATTTTTTAGTTGTTATAATATAATTAATGATGTATATTAGATTTTTAATAAATAAGGGGGACATTGAATGTTATCTATACCTAGGTGGTTAGCAATTACTATAATAATTGCTGGTAGTAGTATTTTATTAATTAAAGCTATTAGTAAGTTTAGAATAAAAAGAAAAGAGTGCATGAATAANNTGTATTGTAACGGTGAAGGCACTGAAGTGGATTGTGAAAAAGCTTTTCTGTGGTATAAAATTGTAGCAGAAAGAGAAAATGAACATGCACAATTAAATATAGGCTATATGTATCATAATGGAGAAGGGGTAGAGATAAACGAAAAGGAAGCCTTAAATTGGTATAAAAAATCTGCTGAAAAGGGGAATATCATTGCAAAATATAATATAGGTTCTATGTATTATAGTGGTCATGGTATAGAAATTGATTATGAAGAAGCTTTTAAATGGTATTTATCATCAGCAGAAGGAGGATATATTGCTGCTATACTTAGAGTTTCAGATATGTATTTTGAAGGACAGGGAATAGAAAAAAATTGTAAAAAAGCTCTATATTGGTCATTAAAAGCCGCAGAAAAAGGAAATGTAGATGCAAAATATAATTTAGGATTTTCTTATTATAATGGTTTAGGAGCAGAAGCGAATTATAAAGAGGCTTTTAAATGGTATAAGGAAGCCGCAAAAGGTGGAGATGAAGAATCTCAAATTGCCATTGGTAATATGTATAGAGATGGAGCTTACGTGAGAAAAAACATAAAGCGAGCTCTAAAATGGTATAAGATGGCCGCAAGACAAGGATGTTTAGATGTGCAAAAAGCTGTTGCAGATTCTTACCTTAAAGGGGTAGATGTAAAACAAAATTATAAAGAAGCTTTTAAGTGGTATAAAAAAATGGCTGAGGAAGGAGAAACTTATGGAGAAGTAAGTATAGGCGATATGTACTATAACGGATGCGGAGTGAAAAAGGATTGTGCTAAAGCACTAGAATACTATAATAGCGCTGCAGAAAAAGGAGATTCAAGCGCCCTATATAATATAGGAATAATGTATGAGAATGGACATGCTGTTCCTCAAAGTTATGAAAAAGCATTATATTATTATAAACTATCTTCTGAGAAAGGTCATATTCAAGCAACCTTTAATGTAGGAGTATATTATTATAAAGGAAATGCTACTCTACAAGACTATAATGAAGCTAAAAAGTGGTTTGAAAAAGCTATTGAATTAGGGGATGTAGAAGCACTTTCTGCTATTGGAGACTTTTATTATTTTGGTAGAGGTATGGAAAGAGATTATAAAGAAGCTTTTAGATGGTATGAGAAAGCAGCAGAAAATCATGTAGCTGTTGGATATTTCAATTTAGCTTATATGTATGAACATGGAGAAGGTGTAGATATAAATTTGCAAAAGGCTAGAGAACTTTATGAAAAAGCAGCTAATTTAGGGGATAGAGATGCAGTAAAGGCTTTAGAAGAATTACATAATTAAAGGTGAAAAGAACTTATAAAGAATTATTAATTTATTATATTTAAGGTGTAAAATAATTTTTTAAATTTATTCAATAATTTAACGTTAACAATAAAATATTAGTATTTAGAAAGTCTTAGAATTATTCTAAGACTTTTTATTTTACGTATATTTTCAAATAATTAATTAATATTCTCTTATTCTTACGCTAGATTAAAATTGCAAAAATTTAACATATAAATTAAATTAATTTTTAAATGTGTATAAAATTATAATAAAAAATTAATATTTCGTGAAATTATTACATTAAAAGGAGAATGTAATAATTAATTCACAAATAATTAAAAGGATGTCAATACTTATTGGAGCATAATGTAGTAATATTTAAAAAAAAAATTAATATTCTATATTATTAACTAAATTTATAGAATATAAATGGGAGGATGGATTATGTTAAAGAAAAGGATATTAGCAGCCCTTTTATCAATGGCAATGCTAGTTGGAACTGTGGGATGTTCTAAACCTAGTACTGGCGAAAAAGATAATGAAAACGCCAGCAATCAAGAGCAGAAACAAGATAATGAAGAAGGGAAAACAGATTTTAAAATTGGAGTTATAACTGGTACAGTTTCACAAGGAGAAGAAGAGTATAGAGCAGCAGAAAAAATGAAGGCTGAATATGGAGATATGATAGTACTACAAACATATCCAGACAATTTTACTAAGGAGCAAGAAACGACTATAGCTAATACATTAAGCTTGGCTGATGATCCTGATGTAAAAGCCATAGTATTCGTTCAAGCAGTACCAGGAGCCAGCGCTGCAATTGATAAGGTTAGAGAAACAAGACCAGATATGCTATTTATAGCAGGGATTCCTGGAGAAGATCCAGCTATGATAGCATCAAAAGCTGATGTGGTATTACAAATTGATGATGTAGGAATAGGAACAAAAATGGTTGAACAAGCTAAGAAAATGGGAGCAAAATCTTTTGTTCATTACTCTTTTCCAAGACATATGTCTTATGAAATGTTAGCTAAAAGAAGAGATAATATTAAGGCTGCCTGCGAAAAAGAGGGGATGGAGTTTATTGATGCTACAGCACCAGATCCAACAGGTGATGCAGGAGTACCAGGAGCTCAACAATTTATATTAGAAGATGTGCCAAGAAAGGTTAAGGAGCTTGGAAAAGATACAGCATTTTTCTCAACTAACTGCTCAATGCAAGAGCCTTTAATTAAGTCTACACTTCAAGAAGGAGGTATATTCCCTCAACAATGTTGCCCATCTCCATATCACGCATATCCAGGCGCATTGGGAATAGAAATTCCAGAAGATAAGAAAGGTGACGTTAATTATATAGTTGAGCAAATAGGTATCAAACTTGACGAAAAAGGCGAAAGGGATAGATTTTCAACTTGGCCAGTACCTGTAAATATGTTATTTGTTGAAGCTGGAGTAGAATATGCTAAAGCTGTATTAGAAGGAAAGTCTAATGGAAATAATGATCAAAATAAAGTAGAAGAAAGTATAAAAGCTTTAACAGATAAACCTTTTGAACTTTATAAATATGAAGATGAAGCAACAGGAAAGGTTTATGATAATTATTATCTACTATTATCAGACTATATAGAATTCTAATAGAGTATCTTCAAAAAATAATTAGTTAGTATGCTTGTTTATTTTTCATAATATTCTGGTGATAGAACTTCATGATAGCCAAACTATCATAAAAATCTATCTTCTTGCATGATATAAAATATACTTCGCATTTTTGACTTGTTATTTCTTTCAGATATCTAAAAATCTATAATTCCAAAGGAGAACTCTCCTTTGGAATTAATAAAATATATTATTTCAACAGTTAGGAGGACGCTGAATGAATGAAAAATATGTTTTAAAAATGGAAAATATAGCGAAAGAGTACTTTGGAAATAATGTATTAAAAGGAGTAAGTTTAAAGATAAAGCCTGGAGAAATACATGCCCTACTTGGGGAAAATGGGGCAGGAAAATCTACTCTTATGAACATACTTTTTGGGATGCCGGTTATACATTCAACAGGTGGATTTAAAGGTGAAGTTTATTTAAATGAAGAGAAGATAAGTATTAAATCTCCTAAAGATGCAATGGAACTAGGAATAGGGATGGTGCATCAAGAATTTATGCTTATACCAGGATTCACCATAGCAGAAAATATAAAATTAAATAGGGAAATAACTAAAAGTAATATTACAAGTAAAATTTTCGGTAATAGGCTAAAAACTCTTGATATAGACACCATGAACACACATGCTAGAAAAGCATTGAAAACTACAGGGATTGATATAGATGAAAAAACAATTGTTGGAGGATTACCAGTTGGATATATGCAGTTTGTCGAAATTGCACGGGAGATTGATAAGGAAAATGTAAAAATTATGGTATTTGATGAGCCAACAGCGGTTTTAACTGAAAGTGAAGCAGAAACATTAATGGCAGCTATGAAAAAAATAGCTGAAAGTGGTATAGCCATTATATTTATAACTCATAGGTTGGATGAAGTTATTAACACTGCAGATAATATCACAATACTTAGAGATGGTGAACTTGTTGCAAGTAGAGAGGTTTCTAAGACTAATGTAGTTGAGCTTGCTGAACTTATGGTAGGTAGAAAGCTAGATATGTCATCTAAAGAAGTAAAAGACCATGAAGAGAATGAAGCAATAATTTCTATAAGAGATCTTAAGGTGGAAATGCCTGGTGAGAGAGTAAAAGGTGTAAATTTAGAGATTAAAAAAGGTGAAATTTTAGGTATAGGGGGTCTAGCTGGTCAAGGTAAAATTGGTATAGCAAATGGAATCATGGGCTTATATCCAAGTACAGGAAAAGTTGAATATAAATCTGAAGAACTTCCATTAAATAATACGGAACAAGCCTTGAAAAGTAAACTTGCATTCGTTTCTGAAGACAGAAGAGGAATGGGATTATTATTAGATGATTCAATAGAAACTAATATAGTAGTAACCTCTATGCAAATTAATAATAATTTCTTTCACAAAATAGGACCTATAAAAATAATGAATAGTAGAGAAGTAAGGGAACATGCTCTTAAAATGATAAAAGATTTAGATATTAGGTGTACAGGCCCCACTCAGCCTACAAGAAGATTAAGTGGAGGGAATCAACAAAAGGTTTGTATATCTAGAGCACTTACTTTAAATCCTGAGGTTATATTTGTATCTGAGCCTACTAGGGGAATAGATATAGGAGCCAAAAAATTAGTATTGGATCTATTGGTTGAGCTGAATAAAGAAGAAGGGATGACAGTAGTAATTACGTCAAGTGAATTAAATGAATTAAGATCTATATGCGATAGGATTGCTATAGTAACGGAAGGTAAGATATCTGGGATATTAAAACCAAATGCCTCTGATGCAGAGTTTGGATTATTAATGTCAGGTCTAAATTCTAATTTAAAAGAGGGGGGAAATAAATGAAGCAAAAGTTTAAGGATGTCATAGATAGGGCTGGACTTCCTAGAGTTATAATAACTGCTTTTTTTATACTTCTTTGTATACTTGCAGTAGTACTTAAGTTACCCATAAGTATGTTGATATCTGATATGCTTGTAAGATTTGGTATGAATGGAGTTGNNTTTTAGCTATGGTGCCTGGAATATTATGTGGTATAGGACTTAACTTTGGATTACCTGTAGGAATATTGGCAGGAATATTAGGAGGGCTTATAAGTATAGAACTAAATCTTAGCGGAGGGGCGGCATTCTTTGTAGCAATAGCAATAGCTATACCTATTGCCGCATTAGTTGGATATGGCTATGGATTGCTTCTTAATAAGGTTAAAGGTTCAGAGATGATGATAGGAACTTATGCGGGATTTTCAGCAGTTTCTCTTATGTGTATAGGATGGTTATTATTACCTTTTAAGAGTTCAGAAATAAGATGGCCTATAGGACAAGGGTTAAGAACTACTATAACATTGGATGGTAGATATAGTAAGGTATTAGATGACTTTCTAGCATTTAATATAGGAGAAGTTAAAATACCTACAGGGCTCATACTAATGTTTCTATTGTGTTGTTTGTTGGTTTGGATATTCTTGAAGAGTAAAACAGGAATTATGATGGCAGCAGGAGGAAGTAATAATAAGTTTGCACAGGCATCAGCGATAAATGTGGATAAAACTAGAATTATAGGAACGGTATTATCAACAATATTGGGAGCAGTGGGAATAATTATGTATGCTCAAAGTTATGGATTTTATCAGCTTTATCAAGCACCTATGATGATGGGATTTGCAGCAGTTGCAGCAGTTTTAATAGGTGGAGCATCTACAAAAAGTGCAAAAATATCTCATGTTATAATAGGAACATTTTTGTTCCAAGGCTTATTAACCTTAGGGCTTCCTGTTGTAAATAAAATGGTTTCAGAAGGAAATCTTTCAGAGGTTGTGAGAATAATTATAAGTAATGGGATAATCCTTTACGCATTAACAAAGGCAAAAGGGGGTGGCTCTGGTGAGTAATAACAATAACAGTTTCATTGATAAGGTAAAAGACGGAATTTTTAACAACATGGTAACAATACTCTTTGTGGTGTTATGTATTATAGGAATAAAATTATCAGGTCAGTCAATTTCCTTTGTGCTAACAGAGCTTATACTAAGAATAGCTAGAAATTCATTCTTAGTATTGTCATTAATAATACCTGTAATGGCTGGTATGGGACTAAATTTTGGTATAGTAATTGGTGCTATGGCAGCACAAATTGCTATAATTGCAGTTACTCATTGGGAGATATCTGGACTTGGAGGATTCATGCTTTGTGTACTTTTAAGCACTCCTCTTGCAATCATATTTGGATATTTAACAGGAGTTTTGTTAAATAAAACAAAAGGTCAAGAGATGATTACAAGTATGATATTGGGATATTTTGCCAATGGACTTTACCAACTTTTATTTCTATTCTTAGTAGGTACTTTAATACCTATGAAAAATACTAAGCTTATGATTCCTGGTGGAGTTGGTATTAAAAATACAGTAGATTTAAATGGTGGAATAAAATATGCCTTAGATAATATATGGAAAAAGAATGGATTAGATGTGATTTATTATGGGATAATAATAGCCATTGTTATGATATTATTATGGTCTATTTTTAAATATGTGAAATATAAGAATAAAACAATAAGCTTTTATAAAAGAGAGATTATACTAATTGGAACATGTGTGCTTTTATATGGTTCATTGTATATACCGTATGTAACAAAAATTTTATCTGGAGTATCTGTGCCTATAGTAACTATGATAGTAATTTTAGCATTATGCCTATTCAATATATTAATTTTTAAGACCAAATTAGGCCAAGATTTTAGAACTGTGGGACAAAGTTTAAATGTTGCTAATGCTTCAGGTATAAATGTAAATAAAACAAGAGTTATAGCTATAATAATTTCAACAGTACTTGCTGCTTGGGGACAATTAATATTCCTACAAAATATAGGAACATTAAATACTTATGGAAGCCATGAACAAGTAGGTATGTTTGCAATAGCTGCTATTTTAATAGGTGGTGCTACTGTGTCTAAAGCCACAAACAAGCAGGCGATATTAGGAGTTGTGCTATTCCATACATTATTTATAGTTTCTCCTATGGCAGGTAAAAACTTATTTGATAATGCACAAATAGGAGAGTATTTTAGAGTGTTTGTAGCATATGGGGTAATTTGTGTATCCTTAGCACTCTATGCTTGGAAAAAACTTGTAGAAAATAAACGTCATTCAAAATCTGAATAAAGTATAAATATGCAAGACTAGCTTAGTAATATTAAGCTAAATCTTGCATATTTTTAATGTACGAGAAATTTACACTAAGGAGTAGATTTGATTATATCTTTATACAATATTTTATTCATTAAATCAGGCTCTTATAAAGTAATATATAGGGTAAGTGCAAATCTGTGATTAAAAGTAATGGATTATAAAATAAATTTTATAAAAAAATAATAATATCCGTTCATTATATATTATTAAAAATAATACCTTTATTATATAAAGTAGTTTTACACATAATACATAATACTTTGTTAATAACTTAGCTTGTAAAACTAAGGCTGTGGATAATTTATTATATAGGATTCTACAATATTAATCCTTAATTTCTAAGGATTTAAGCTGTTTTTATAGAANNTTCGCATTGTATCCCTATATTACTATTGTGATATAAGAAAAAGCTAGAAAATTTAATTGATTTTTAATCTCTTTATATATATTTACTAATTTTACGATGATAAATTGTCAATATAGTAATTAGTTATCTAGGGAGGAAGAATATTATGAGAATTAAGTCTCCTAAGGTTAATGGATTTTTATTCTCAGGCTTTGAAAAGGTAGGAGATTATTCCTATGAGGAGCAAATGACAGTTTTAGGGGCAAGAAATAAGACATTGGCTTTATTATTAGTTATGATAGCATCTAGTGCAATATCATGGTATTTAATGAGTGGTAAATATATAGGTTCATCTATATGGCTTACATTATTAGGTGTAGGAATGATGTTGCCACTTACTATAGTAACAATCATAAGTCCTAAAACTTCTTCTTTTGTTGCTCCCTTCTATGCCATAGGAGAAGGATTTTTATTGGCTGGTGTATCGCTGCAAGTTGAAAAATATTATCCAGGAATAGTTATGCCTTCCATATTATTAAGTATAGCAATAGCAATTTCTGTATTGCTTATTTATCAAGAGATAGAAAGATTGCCTTCAAAATTTATAAAGGGAGTATTTATAGCTACCTTTGGAATAGCAATAAGTTATTTAATTACATTTATAATTTCTCTATTTGGAGTTAATATACCTTTTATTCATACAAATGGGCTTATGGGTATACTGTTATCTGTAGTAGTGATATCAATTGCAGCATCTAACTTATTAATAGATTTTGACTTTGTATGCAGAGGAGCAGAAAGTGGTGCACCAAAGTATATGGAGTGGTATAGTGCAATATCAATAATGGTTATTCTGGTTTGGATGTATCTAGAGGTATTGGGATTGCTTGAAAAAATAAAAGATGGGGATTAAATTCATAATAATTTTTTTAAAGCATATTCTAAAAAGCCAACATATTTGTAGTTGGTTTTTTATATTAGATTAATGAATTATAACTTAGAAAGTATTATAATGTATATAAATAAAAAAATATAATAGTATACACGGACTAAAGGAGAGAGCTATGAACATAGATTATATAGGGGCTTTACAGCTCATGTTATTAGTACTCTCCATAACAGCTATATTTCTATATTTAAAGGGATATACAAGACAAGTAAAAGAATTATCTAAAAGTTTTATTGATGTTATAACTAACAAAATTCTATCCTATAGTAAAAATCTTTGGATAATTCATTATGAGGTCTTTGAGAAATATGGTGTATGGAGGTTTGTTACCAAGTTTTAATTATAAATAATATTTATGAAATATATTACTAGGAGTGATTTTATGAGTATTATTTATAATGTATTAACAGATTTATTAAACTGTATATTTAATTTAGTAGGAGATTTTGGTGTAGCTATAATTATTATAACTGTATTAGTTAAACTTATATTACTTCCAATGTCTATAAAACAGAAAGTTAGTATGGAGAAGCAAAGAAGGCTTAGTGAAGATATTGGTAGATTAAAGGAAAAATATAAGGATAATAAAGAAAAGTTAGATAAAGAATTACAAGTACACTATAAGGAAGCTTCAAAAAGCATGAAAGGATGTTTAACAACTTTAATTCAACTTCCAATAATTATGGGACTACATAGGGTTATAATATCTATGCCAATTGAGGTAGGTACTATAATAATTCCATGGGTATATAGTATAAAATCAATAGATAATTATTATATAGCACCAATAGTATATGCCTTAGTTTCACTAGTGCCTCAACTATTAAATTATGTGGGATATTTTAAGTTGTCGTCAAAGGTAGCAATAAATAAAGCTTCTATAATTAGCACAGCAATTATTAGTCTTTTAATATCTTTCAAAATGCCTGTAGCCCTAATAATATACTTTATTACAAACAGCATTTTTTCAGTTATTGAAGAGATTATATTTAGAATATATATGAAAAATAAAGCCACTATATAAAGAGATCCCTATGCTAGTACTAGCATAGGGATTTTAAAATTTTCAAATAAGAGCAATACTATAAATTATATATATCAGAAAATTCAATGTTTATACTATTTAGAATATTTGATTTAGTAATCTCGTCAATAGTATAAATAGCATTTTCTTTTGAGTTGTTAATAGGTAAGGAGATAGTAAATGTCGATCCCATATTTAACTGACTTGCTAAAGATATAGTGCCTCCGTGAAGGTTTATAAGACCCTTTACCAAAAATAATCCAAGTCCACTGCCCTCTACATTTCTAGAAAGAGAAGTATCTACTTGACTAAATTTGTCAAATATATAGGTCTGATTCTCTTTAGATATTCCTATTCCATTGTCAGAAATACTTATATAAATACAGTCTGTATCATGAGTTATATTCACAAAAACATTCATTTTATTAGGTGTAAATTTGATAGCATTGGATAATAAATTCAATATTATTTTTTCAAATTTATTGTAATCAATGAGAGCAAACAATTCTTCACTATCAGTATCAAATATTATAGATATCTCTTTAAATTTTATATACTCATTAGCGAAGGTGCATAAGTTCTCGATTACATTAACTACATTATAATTTTGCAAGTCTAATATTAAAGAACTATCATCTAAAGCAGAGATATCTAAGATATTGTTTATTAATCTTAATAATCGTAAGCTATTTTGATGTATGTCAGAAATTCTGCCAGATACCTTTAAGTCATTTAAGGCAATTTCTTCGCTTTTAGAGTAAAGTTGCAATAACTGAGTTCCAGATGATATAACATTTAATGGAGTTCTAAACTCATGTGAAATATTATTCATAAAGTGATTTTTTAGTTGATTATATTTAAGCTCTTCCTCAAGCTTAATTTTTTCTTTCTTAGCTTGATGTCTTAATTTATTAAATTTCATTAGTTTAAATATAAGAATAGTAATTATAACTATAAATATTATTATTAGTATAGTTTTAGATAATTCAATCTTTCTTTTAGTTTTATTTATATATTTTTTATGGTGATTCCTATGACTTCCATGATTCTTATATTTTTTATGATTCATATTTCTATAAGCTTTGCATTCGGAGGTTGAGGGGTTAGCGTATAAGCTCAATATAAAAGAATTTTTTGGAAGTTTATTTTGATAAGTAGCTGCATCAGCTTTAATAGAGGTAGGAAAAATGATAAATATTATAAAAATTAAAATTAAAATTTTAATAATAGAAGAATATTTTTCTTTCATAAACATACCACCTCCAAATTTTTTAAGCATATTATACCACTTTCATAGTAAATTATTTGTATAATTAAGGTAGAAAAAATTAAATTTTTAAAAATTTATTTGATTTTATACAGTAAAAAATAACTTTATATAACTAAATTTAATATCAAATTTAGTTATATAAAAATATTTTAAATTATGAATCATAAAAAAGAATATAAAATCAGGATTTATTCATTATTTCGACAGTTATTTCAATTATATTTTTATTAAAATTGGTGAATTATATCAAAAAAATATTTGACATAGCAATTAGACCGTGATATTATAGCTTTAATTTATTTACGAACTAAATTTGATGAAGAGAACAAGTAAGTTATGATATCTGTCCCACAGAGAGTTGGCATTATGCTGAAAGCCAATGTTCGGAACATATCTGAAAATCATCTCTGAGAAGTAAAACTGAAGCTCACTTTAGGTAAGTTTTACCGGAATTCCACCGTTAAAAGGAACGCGTATCATGTGTACGTAGCTGAGTGCTATAAACTAATATAGTGTTTTTTGGTTTATAGAATTAGGGTGGTAACGCGAGTATAGCTCGTCCCTTTTATGGGACGAGTTTTTTTTATTTTTACGCACTAGAAAATTATGGATTTTATAAGGGTATTAACAATAAAGAACTTATAAAAGCAAATAAGTAATTTTATACTATAAATTACTTATCTATGTATGATTAAACATCAAAACTTATAAATAATAGCGCTATTAATATATATTAATTTTTAACATGAGCATGTTGTAAAAACTAATTAAATTTTACAATCCAGTTCATGAAACAGTAATAATTAAAAGATAATTTCGGGGGTGGTATTAATGGAATGTGACATAGATATTAAAAACTATTATAAAATTAATGAGTTTATATATGTTTGGAGGCAGAAATATGGAAAAGTTATCAAGAAAAGATATGATGCTTATTAGCTTAATGCTTTTTTCAATGTTTTTTGGGGCAGGAAATTTAATAATTCCGCCTTCTTTAGGACAATCAGCAGGTACTTCTATGGGAAGTGCTATTTTAGGATTTATTCTTTCAGCAGTAGGACTACCAATATTAGGGGTAATTATCGTTTCTAAAGCTGGAGGATTACATAATTTAGCGAGTCGGGTACATCCCTTGTTTGCATCTGTTTTTACAGTATTAATCTATTTAGCTATTGGGCCTTTTTTAGGTATTCCTCGTGCAGGAAGTTTGGCGTTTGAAATGGGAGTAGCGCCTTTTTTACCAAATCACATAGATTTAGGTGGATGGACTCTACTTTTATATACTTTAGTTTATTTTTCAATAGCCTTTTGGCTTAGTTTAACACCTTCTAAATTAGTAGAGCGTTTTGGTAAAGTTTTAACTCCTCTATTATTAATTCTTATTTCAGCTATATTTATTTATAGTATATTTAAGCCACTAGGTAGTTTTGGTGCACCAAGTGGAGATTATGCAAATTTTCCTTTCTTTAAAGGATTTTTAGATGGATATATGACTATGGATACCATAGCTGCTTTAAACTTTGGAGTTGTAATTTCATTAACTCTTAAACAGATGGGTATTGAAAAAGAGAAATCTCTTGTTTCAAATTCAATACGTGCAGGGTTAATAGCTGGCTTTTTCTTGACTATTATATATATCATATTGGCAGTTTTAGGTGCTTCAAATCAAGGAAGTTTAGAAACTACAGCAAATGGAGCAGTAATATTAACTAATGTAGTATTATATTTATTTGGCAAGCCAGGCGTTGTATTATTAGGATTAATATTTTCATTAGCTTGCTTAACTACATCTGTTGGGCTTATTACATCCTGTAGTCAATATTTTACTTCATTAACACCAAAAATTTCTTATAAGTATTGGGTTACAATACTGAGTATATCAAGTATGATCCTTGCAAATATGGGATTAACAAAAATTCTTATAATATCAGTGCCAGTTTTAACTGCCATTTATCCAATGGCAATTACCCTAATTCTACTTTCCTTTATTCATGATTTTTTTAAAGGAAAATCTAGTGTGTATATGTGTAGTATGATTTTTGTATCCTTAGTTAGTATTGCTGAAGCTCTTAAACAATCAGGATTTAAGGTGGATGTTATAACTAATTTATTTAAGCACTTACCACTCTACTCAATGGGGCTTGGATGGATAGCCCCAGCCATAATTGGTGCTACTATTGGATTTATATTCACTTTTTCAAAGGAAGAGTTAGTTAATGCTGGGATGTAATTAAGGCATCATATAAAAAGCAACCTAGCTATTTAGCTAGGTTGCTTTAAAAACAATTGTTCTTAATTGTCTATTGGCTAAAGTTATAGATTGATATACTTAAGGATGCAATTATATTATTTATACATTAATCTTTCAGATAGTTTATTTATATTCTTCTTTATACAAGTCTGAGAATTCTAAGTTAACTTTAGTAACAATATTTGAAGAGAAATCTTTATCGACTTCAATAGTACTATTCTCTAATGTTGTTATAGGTAACTCAATTGTAAAAGTAGAACCTTTATTCACTTCACTATCAACATAAATCTTTCCATTATGAAGCTCAACTATTGATTTTACAATAGACAGTCCAATACCACTTCCATCGGCACCTCTAGATAATGAATTATCTATTTGAGTAAATCTTTCAAAGATAGAAGTTTGTTTATCTTTAGGAATACCTATTCCAGTATCTTGTACTATTATTAAAACATTATCTTCCTTTAACTTTACATTAACAGCTATTGAGCCACCAGATTTTGTGAATTTTATTGCATTAGATAATAGATTTAATACAACTCTTTCAATTTTGTCATAATCTACTGCAGTGTATATTTCCTCTTCTTCAGTATCAAATATAAGAGATATATTCTTATTTTCAACATAATCTATTGTACTTAGAGCTATATTTTCAACTACTTCAACAATATTAATATTTTCAAGTTTTAGATTTAGAAAACCCGCATCTAGTTTAGTTATATCTATAAGATTATTTATAATTCTAAGTAGTATTAGCCCATTTTGATTAATATAAGAGATTTTATTTTTAGCTCTTTCATTCTTATATACTATATCTCCTGATTTTTCATAGAGTTCTAGTAATTGAAGCCCTGCAAGCATAACATTAAGAGGAGCTCTTAACTCATGGGATATATTAGCTAAAAACTCAGTTTTAATTCTATCATATTTAATTATTTCATTTAATTCTTGTTGGTCTTCTAAAGATTTTTTTCTAAGTCTAGTAGTATTAATAGATTGAAACATAGTAATGAGAAGAAATGTACAAATTAACCCTAGAATTAATGGTTTAATTTCACTAGGCATATTGAAGGAATTTAGTGGCTTGTTTAATATAATGCTACCCTCTGGCAAGTCTTTCATATTTATATCAAATTTTATTAGCTCATCATAATTAAAAGTATATTTAGATGAGTTATCATAAAGTAAAGGCATGCTAGATAAATTTTCATTCATTAATATTTTTAAAGCAAGATTTCCGATTTGCTCTCCTTGCTCATCAGGATTATAAATTTTTCCACCTATTACGCCCTCAATGCCTATATATATGTTCCTGAGAGTATAAATAGGAAGAGTACTAGATTGTTTTAATTTTTCAACGGTTTCTTTTGGTGACAAATATATATTCCTCTTATTTTTAAAATGCCCAGCTATTAAATTTACTTCATTAGAATTGGAAGGATCAATCTTTGATATCACATCTTCTATATAATCAGAGCAAATAGAATTTAATTTAATATTACTAAAATGTTCTTTTAGTAGTGATACCTCATCTGGTAGTGATTGAGAATATATATTGGCATTTAGTAATATGTTTATTTGTTTTGTTTCAGGATGCAAGTTAGAGATCAAATGTAATGTGTCATCTAGTTGGCTTTCTTTAGCAATACCTAAGAACAGATTATAAGGATAAGAATTTAATTTAGTAGTATTGTTTAAAGAGCCAAAAACTACAGGTGTGTCCTTAAATAAATCTTCATAATAATTAGCAACAAAGTCTATAGATTCATCATTGAGTACAATTATTAAATCAAATTTATGATTTTGATATTTAGATTTTAAATAATTAGCTTTTGTGTTTATATAGGAGAGATCTCTAGAATCATCTAGTTCTAAATACTCAAAGTTATATGTTATTTTAGTATATCTTTCGCTTAAAGTATCTTTTATTACATCAGAAATTTTATTAAATTTATAGTTTTCCTTATAATAGGATTGAAGTATAAGAATAGATTTAACTTGATTTAATTGCCCAGTATCACAATAAGCATAGCAAGAGGTCTCTATTATGTAACATATTATAATAAAGAAAAAAATAGATATTTTTAATTTACTAAATCTAAAACACTTCATAAGATTATCCCCCATCAGTTCACAATACAATAATTATACCACTTTTGCTACTTTAAAGTATTAAATATTCGTAAAATTGGGAATTATTAAACAAATTGTATTATATTAAAAAAATTGTTTTAATTTTGGATAATTGTGAAAAAATAATTCATAATCTTGAAATTATATAAGGTAATATTAAATAGATTTTAATTTATCTATAAACAAAGTTGCTTTATTAAATTATTTTAGCTTACACTAATATAGAATGGAGGATTGAAAATGGAGAATTGACAATTATGGTGGAAATTAGTTTTAATCAAACTAATTTCTTTAATAGATTTTTTAATAAAAGCGACTTCGTCACTTTTGAAAGGAATAGGTTCAAAACTTCTCTTCTAAAAAGAGAAGTATCAATAATTATCCATTGTCGATAGTCAATTTTCAATTATATAAGGTAAAGATTTAAATAACAATAACGTAATTATATAAAGTATAGATTAAATTTTAAAGTAGTACATATAGGGATATAATATGAAAATATAATATATGCTTTGGAAAATAAATTTTCTATAAAAGTAGTTTAATCTCTTGAAAATTAAGGATTAATAATTAAGAATGAAGAATTTAGGANNCATTCTTAATTTTTCATTCATAGAAAAGATTTTTTGTTATAGAAATTAAACTCAAGTATAGGTTAAATTTTCATTGTGGAGCTCTATAGATAATATGAGGTGATTGTATGTTTAAAATAATGGTTGTCGAAGATGATAAAACTATAAAAAATATAATTTTAGAAAACATAGCTAGATGGGGATTTATTCCTGTTGATATATGTGATTATGGTGAGGTATTTAATACTTTTGTTAAGGAGGAACCTCACTTAGTTCTGCTAGATATAAACCTTCCATCCTACGATGGTTTTTATTGGTGTAACAAAATAAGAACGGTATCAAAAGTTCCTATTGTATTTATTTCTTCAAGAAATAGTAGTATGGATATAGTTATGGCAATGAACATGGGAGGAGATGACTTTGTTCAAAAGCCATTCTCTATGGAAGTTTTAATGGCGAAAATTAATGCATTACTTAGAAGAACATATGATTATACTAACGTAGAATCAAGCATTGTTGAACATAAAGGTGTAGTGCTAAATTTGAAAGATAATAATTTAATATATAATGATAAAAAAGTAGAACTTACAAAAAATGAATTTAAAATACTTTATAAACTTATGAAAAATAACGGAAATATAGTTAGCAGGGAAAAAATAATGAGGAAGCTTTGGGAAGATGAAAGCTTTGTTGATGATAATACACTAACAGTAAATATAAACAGACTTAGGAAGAAATTATCAGACATAGGCCTTGAAAATTTTATAGAAACAAAGAAGGGTCAAGGGTATACAATATTATAAAAGGTGGTAAAATGAATGAAATTTAGGCATTATTTGTACGATAATATAAGTTTTATGGTTTACTATATAGGATTAATGAGTTTTATTACTATTTCTTTATATATAGATCCTAATAAGAGTATAACTGTAGATAATTTAGTATATATAAATGTAGTGACTTTTTCCTTTACTTTTATATATCAAGTATATAAATATATAAATATCAGAAAATATTATAGTGAACTAAAAGTCATTGTAGATAACTATGCTCAAGATATTTCAAATACCCTGCCAGAACCAAATAACTATGAGCAAAAAATTTATGTTGAATTATTAAAAAAGATGTATGAAGAACAAAATGAAAAAATATATAAGCTTCGCCACGATAAAAAAGAAAATCAAGAGTTTATAACATCATGGGTTCACGAAGTTAAGGTTCCTATTGCAGCAGGTAGGCTTATTATGGAAAATGGTTTAGGGAAAGATATTGATGATGTTACAGATATGTTAGAGGATGAACTTGATAGAATAGATAATTGCGTGGAGCAAGCATTATATTATTCTAGAATAGATGATTTTTCTAAAGATTATTTTATTAATGAAATTAGTTTGGTGAAAATAGTAAAAGAGCTTCTAAAAAAGCATGCTAAAATGTTTATAAATAAGAAAATATCAATAGAGATAAAAGATGTTAACTTCGATGTATTAAGTGATAGAAAATGGCTTAGCTACATAATTGAACAAATATTAGCCAATTCCTTAAAGTATACAAAAGAGGGCGGGGGAATAGTTATAACTGGGAAAGAAAAAGATGGAGATAAAGTTCTTATAATAGAAGATAATGGGATAGGTATAAAAAATGAAGATATAGGTAGAGTTTTTGAAAAAGGTTTTACAGGATATAATGGAAGGCAAAATTATAAATCTACTGGAATGGGATTATATCTTGCTAAAAGAATGAGCAATAAACTAGGACATGAAATAACTATAGAATCAGAGTATGAAAAATATACTAGAATCAAAATTTATTTTCCTAAAATTACTAATTATTTAAATGTTACAAAACTGTAAGCTCATAACATGTTTTTGTAAGTTTAAAAAATTGTTTATAATGAATAAGTTTTATAAAATAAGCTTGTAGATAATAATGCAAGCTTATTTTTGCATATTAAGGAGATTATAAAAAATTAAACTTGTAGATGATTTATAAGAAAATTAACGGCGAATGGCTTATAAGAATGAGTAGTTTTTAATTATTTATTTTTAGTTTAACAGAGCTCTATAGGGTTCCACAATAAAAATTTAACTTATGTATAATTTTAATTTCCATAACAA
>NZ_DKLM01000080.1:20109-29067 GCF_002455975.1 Clostridium sp. UBA6640 | reverse complement strand
TTCATTATTAATCCTTAATTTTTAAGGGATTAAACTGCTTTTATGGAAAATTTATTTTCTAGAGTATATATTAAGTTTTCGCATTGTATCCCTATAAATTATATACTATTAGTTCTGTATTTAAAAAGTTGGAAGCCAGCTTATATATATTTTATAAAAATTTTAGGAGGATAAATTATGAAAAATGTATTAACAGTAAAAAATGTTGAAAAAGTTTATGGTTCAAGAGGAAATGTATACACTGCTCTTAATGGTATAAGTTTAGAAGTAGGAGAGGGAGAATTTGTTGGAGTAATGGGGCCATCTGGTGCAGGTAAAAGTACATTGCTTAATATTATTTCAACTATTGATAAACCTTCTTCCGGTATAGTTAGTGTAGATGGAGACGATATAACAAAGATGAATGAAGATAAGCTATCTTCATTTAGAAGGGATAAACTAGGATTCATATTCCAAGATTTTAACCTTCTAGATACATTAACTGTAAAAGAAAACATAATATTACCATTAGCACTTTCAAAAGTTAATATAAGAGAAATAGAAAGTAGATTAAAAAGCATAGCACAAACACCAGGAATAGCAGATATATTAAAGAAATATCCCTATGAAATATCTGGTGGTCAAAAACAAAGAGCAGCGGCAGCAAGAGCAATTATAACAAGTCCAAAGCTTGTACTTGCAGATGAGCCTACAGGAGCACTTGATTCAAAATCTGCTACAGAACTATTACAATGTTTATCAGATTTAAATGAAAAAAATAACGCAACAATAATGATGGTTACTCATGATGCTTTTTCAGCAAGTTATTGTCAAAGAATATTATTTATAAAAGATGGTGTTCTGTTTACAGAACTTGTAAGAGGAGGTTCACGTAAAGAGTTCTTTCAAAAAATAATAGATGTGCTTGCGACTCTTGGAGGTGGAGATAAGAATGAACTTATTTAGTATTGCTATAAAAAACGTTAAAAGTAATTTTAAAAATTATTTTCTTTACTTTGTATCGATGGTATTTAGTGTAATGATATACTTCACCTTTACATCAATACAATATAATGAGCAAATTGCGGAATTTCTAAATAAAAGAGCAAAAATTACGGGGGTATTTAATGCTTCAGCAGTAATAATATTATTATTTTCTGCTGTATTTATATGGTACTCAAATTCTTTCTTTACGAAAAAAAGAAAGAAAGAAATAGGACTATATTCAATGCTTGGGGTTAAGAAAAAGCAAATAGGAAGAATGTTATTTTACGAAACAATAGCAATGGGAGTTTTGGCATTAGCTGTGGGGATAGGGCTAGGTGCATTACTTTCTAAGTTCTTTATAATGATACTTGTTAATTTAATGGGATCAGCTATAGTTGTTAAATTCGCAATATCTATGAAGGCTATAATTCAAACATTTATGGTGTTCTTTATATTATTCATTATAACTTCAATACACGGATACTCATTAATATATAGATTTAAGCTTATAGAACTTTTTAAAGCTGAAAGTAAAGCAGAAGGAGAACCCAAGGCATCAATAATACTTGCAGTATTTTCAGTAATATTATTATCATCTGCATATACTATGTCTTTCCATATTTTTGAAGGTAATTTCTTACTAAGAATGATGTTTGTATTATTTGGAGCTATTATAGCTACATATATACTCTTCTCATCTTTTATAGTATTTTTAATTAAAAAATCAAAGAAGAATAAAAGAAAATATTATAAAGGTATGAACATAATATCTACATCACAGCTGTTATATAGAATAAAAGGAAATGCAAGAACACTAGCTACTATAGCTATACTTAGTGCTACAACTATAACTACTATGGGAACAGCAGCAAGTTTTTATTATCAAGCCGTGATTAAGACAAGAGATCAAGTTCCTTTCGATTATGCTTATAGCCATAACCAATATAAAGATATAGATAGTGAAATTGAATCAATAATTAATAAATATGAAGATAATAAATTGAAGAATAAAATACAAGTAAAATTTATAGAAAAAGATATTAAATTACCTAATGTAATTAAAATGGCTGATAAATCAGATGAAATGCAAGAAGCTTCTGTAAGCATAGTCTCTGAAAGTAGCTTTAAGGAACTAGATGAAGCCTTAAATAATAAATTTAACTTTGAATTAAGAAATGATGAAATAGCATATTTCCCTCAATTTTTCTCACCAGCACTTATGAGAAAGTTTGAAGGAGAAAAAGCTATAATTCATTTAAATGGACAATCTAAAGAGCTTACAGTAGCAAAATTTAGTGAAAAACCATTAATACCTATATATATGACTAATGAAATAGTAGTAGTTAAAGATGAGCTATATAATAAATTATATTCAGAAGACAATTTAACAACTATTAGTTTATTTAATGTAGAAAATTATTTAAAAGCAGAAGGACTTACTAATGAACTTGAAAGCTTTATTAATTCTAAGAGTGCAGATAGTGAATCTTATCACTCAGGATTTACTTCATTCTATTCTACATATAAACAATCAATGGAATTTGGAGGGTTATTTATATTTATAGGAAGTTTCTTAGGATTAGTATTCCTAATTTGTACAGGAAGTATAATATTCTTTAAACAGCTTTCAGAAGCCAGTGAAGAAAAACCAAGATATATTATATTGAAGAAAATAGGAGTTAATCAAAAAGAAATTAAAAAATCAATTGGTAAACAAGTTTTAGTAGTATTCTTATTACCACTTCTAATGGGAAT
Organism: Clostridium sp. UBA6640; assembly: GCF_002455975.1. Lineage (GTDB taxonomy): Bacteria > Bacillota > Clostridia > Clostridiales > Clostridiaceae > Clostridium_J. Next base: position 26,346 of record NZ_DKLM01000080.1, on the reverse strand, counting down.
AATGCATAGTTTATTCGCTCTAAGAATATTAGATATAGTTCTGGGGGGATTAATGACACCAATAATGATAACAATAGCAGTGTATGTCATAATCTATTCTATATTCTATGTATTGACAGTAATATCTTACAATAATATAGTTAATGACAAACTTTAATATAGTAAATTTAAATTATTTATTAAGAGTATTTATCAGGTTTTGATAAATACTCTTTTTTAGGGAAAAATATAGATATCTCTCTCCTAAATTTAATGTATGTCTGAATANNTTAAGGAAGAAATTATTTTTTTAGAAAAATAATTTCCTAAAACATATTTTTTGCTAGCAATTTTATATTGCTAGCCTTTAAAAAAAAGTTACTGCGTAACTTTAAGAAATAATCAATTTTAAATTTCTCAGTGGAAGCTGAGAAATATCCACAACTGTGAATTTTGCATTGTGAACTGTAAATTGCTTTCAGGGATAGATCAAATTTAGAAGTGGTACATCTATAGAACTCTATATTGGTTGGTGTGTTATGGAAAATAAAAGTTATAATTATAATGAAGAATATAAAATCACAAATAGGACAATAGAACTAGAAAATTATAAGAACGATGATGTAGATAAAATATTTTTCTCTAATACTAGGTATGTTTCTTGTAATTTTTCTCATATAATTTTTGAGGGGATAAATTTTTGTAATATGATATTTGAAGATTGTACTTTTGAGTTTTGTAGCTTTTTTCATTGTAATATAAGAAATAAAAGCTTATTACAATTCTTTTCTAGTGAAATTTTTAAATGCAGTTTTGAGAAATGCAATCTTAAAGGGATATCTATTAAAAAGAGTAGATTTAAGGATGTAACTTTTAAGGATGCCTTTCTTAAAGGGTGTAATTTTATAGGTAATTGCTATAGTAGAGTAAGATTTATTGATGATTGTAACTTAATGGATTGTGTTATAAAAGATAGCAATTGCAGATTTGATATATGTTTTATTAATAAAGAGTCCTATACAAAATTTAATTTTAATTCCCATGTTGGAAAGTTTAACTATGATGGTAAGTATTATTGTAAGGATGATAAATATTATGATGGCGAAAAAAGATATAAGGATATCTGTAATACTTATTTATGTTTCGGAAGTCAATATTTGAAAAATGATATCAGAGAAAAGCAAGGAGAATGCTTTTATGAGAGTAAGAAAGCACTCCATAAAACCTTAAGAGGATCAAGAAAAATAATTTCTTTTTTATCTTATTATGTTTGTGGATATGGAGAGAAACCTTATCGAACTTTTAGTTTTTCATTAATAATAGCGATTTTTTGTGCTATATTATATATGTTTACAGGCTTGCAGGGAAAAGATGGCTTGATTTTATATGGATTTAATGTAGGAGCTAAAGGTATAAAGATTCTAATTAGAGATTTTATTTACTGTTTTCATTTTAGTTTAGTAACTTTTTCAACAGTAGGCTATGGAGATTTAGTACCTTATGGTATTATGAGCACAATAATATCTAGCATTGAAATAATATTAGGTGTACTAATGATAGGAATTTGGACTTCAACTTTAGTTCGTAAAATGACAAGATAAACATTCGTATAAAGAATTCTGATAATAGGGACATCAAGCTAATATTTAATACAAGTTCAGAAATTTTTAAAAGTAATACTTGAAATACTTATGAGAATAGCTAACAGTATGTATTAATAGACTTATTCTGCATATAGAATTATTTTTTAGGATATGTAAATAAATTGTGAATATAATTTGTTTTAAACCAATTCTAGTAAACTTAATGTTATAATAAATTTCATTTTACAAGGCTTCACAGTTAAGTTTTTAGGAATTTTTTCTAAACATAAAATTAAATTTCTATTGTAGATAGCTTAGTAAGATGAAAATTTTAGTATTAATAATTCCATCATATTTAATAAAATTTAGAAAGTTGGTGCATTATTGGCTATAAAGAATAATATTATTTTAAAGAAATACTTTGAATTGAAGAAATCTTTTGATTTAAAGAAATACATAAGAAATTTCGATGTTTTTTTGCTTGTTATGGTAATTCTTGTATCAGCTTGTGGAATTGTTATGATTAGCAGCGCAACATCTAATTTTACTAATAGCAGAAGATACATTACCACTCAAAGTATTTCAATTATAATTGGACTAATTCTTATGTTTATAACAATTTGCATAGATTACCGTGATATTGGACGTGCTTATAAGGTTATTTATATATTTAATTTTCTATTATTGGCAGCTGTAAGTCTTTTTGGGACAGGAAAAGAACAATGGGGTGCACAAAGATGGATACAAATTGGAAGTATTGGAATACAGCCATCAGAAATTGTAAAAATAGGGTTTATTATTACTCTTGCAAAATTTCTTGAGTCAATAAAAGATAATGTGAATCAAGTAAAATATCTATTGGCAACTTTAGCTTATATTGGGATACCTATTGTACTCGTGATGGCTCAACCTGATTTAGGTACCGCTCTAGCATTTGCTTTTATTTCTATTGCAATGTTATATATTTGTGGCATCGACTATAGATATATATTATCAGGGGTTTTATCATGTGCTATTTTTATACCTATTGCTTGGCAGTACCTACTTAAAGAATATCAAAAAAATAGAATTTTAGTTTTTATTAATCCTGATTTAGATCCTATGGGTGCAGGATATCATGTTCTTCAGTCTAAAATATCAGTAGGTTCTGGTGGACTGTTTGGGAAAGGACTATTTAAAGGGGCTTATGCACGAAATTTTGTACCTGAAAAGCATACAGATTTTATATTTTCTGTTATTGCTGAAGAATTAGGTTTTATAGGGAGTATAGTTATAGTATTACTTTTATTAGTAATAGTTTTAAGATGTATTTCAATATCAAAATCTGCTAAAGATCATTTTGGTTCTTATATTTGTGTTGGGGTTGCTAGTATGCTTATATTTCAGATATTTGTAAACATTGGTATGTGCATTGGTATTATGCCTGTTACAGGTATCCCACTACCATTTATTAGTTATGGTGGTTCATCTCTTATTACTAACTTTGTAGCAATAGGATTAGTTCTAAATGTAAGGCTAAGGCACAAAGCTATTACTTTTTAGAGAAATGGGTACGTATATTATAAAGATAATATTCAAATGATTTATAATTACAAGTTTAGATGATTTGTATTCTACATAGTCTAGGTTTGTAATTATTTTATTTTGATCTTGTGAGTTTTTAATGATGCAATTTCAACGTTTTTTATTTTATTATTCTTTTAAGAGCTTTTGAAACATTTCTACGCTTTCCTCTAACTAGCATAATAAATAATGAGTCCTTTAATTTGTATAATATCTGCATTGGTTAAACTTTATATAATGTTATAATATAAGAAAGATATAATTAGGAGGTGAGGGTATGGAGCTTTCTAAGAAACAACAACAAATAGTTAATAGTAAGTTTAATGGATGCTTGATAATAAAAGGTGAAGAGCATAGAGGTAAAACTCTTACTGCAATACATAGGGCAATACATTTAAAAAACAACTATTGCTTATATAATGATGATAATATGATAATGATTATTCCTAATGATGAAGAAAAGGAAAATATACTAAACATTTACGAGAAAGAACAAGAATTTGGGATATTAACTTTATTTTCTTATAATAATCAAAGTTTTAATGTGTTTACAATTAATGAAATAATAGAATCAAAGTTTGAGCAAATTAAAAGTAATAAGTCATTAATGGATGATAGTATCAGAGCTGAAATTTTAAAAGAGTGTATTGTAGAACTAAAAGAACAGAAGAAAAGATCAAAGATACTAAAAGAAGAGTATATATCTTACTTTTTAGAAGAGTTTGATTATATAAAATCTAATATGATTTTTAGTATAGATGATTATCAGATATTCATAAGAAGGGGAAGGAAAGATACTATTCATAATGGGCCTAAGTCGGTACCTAAAAATTCTTCTACGAGAGAAGTAATATTTAATCTTATGGAACTTTATGATGAAGTTTTAGAAGAGAGAAATTTAATTGATTGTATTGGAAGAGAAACTTTGATATTAAAGAGTTTAAAGATAAATAACATAAAATCATACACTCATATAATTGTAGATAAACTTCATAAATATAGTAAATTACAGCTAGAGATCATAAGGGTATTAAATAATAAAAAAGATTATACAAATTTTATTATAACCTGGGATATAAAAGATATGTCAGGAAAAAACTCACTTGGAAGTTGTGGCATTAAAATTAAAGATTTATTTTATGATATGAAGATTAAAACTATAGTATTAAAAGAAAAATTTAAAAACGAAAATAAAATAACTTCTTTTGATGTATCAAAAGGCTATAAAAAGCAAGAAAATATGTTTATGGAAAGTTATGAGTTTTTTGATATAAGGCATAATAGAAAATTTGATTTTGCTATAGACACAAGCAGTGAAGCAGATTTTATATTAAACCCTAAAGGTAAGGGAGAAAATTTACAGATAGATGACCTTCTATCTGTGCCTATGTATAATGATATAGCTGCTGGAGAGCCTATAATGATTAGTGAGGGAATTGAAGGTAGCTTTTATCTTCCTAAATATTGGCTTAAAGGGATTAAAGACGCTTTTTTATTAAAGGTAAAGGGCGATAGTATGATAAATGCTAATATTAATGATGGAGATTATGTTGTTATAAGAAAGCAATATAATGCAAATAATAATGATATTATTGCAGTAGATTTAGATGGAAGTGCTACTTTAAAAAGGTTGAGTATTAAAAAAGAAGGCATATTTTTAATGCCAGAGAATGATAAATATACACCGATTGTAGTAGATAATGAAAATACTACAATAATAGGAATAGCAATAGCAATAATAAAAAGGAATTAAAAAGTAGCAGTATCTAACTGCTACTTTTTATAAATAAATGCAATAAGTGCTTTTACTTATACTAAAAAATGTTAAAAAACTTATTGTAACCTGCTACTAATTATGACTTATTATTTTATAAATAAGTTTCTTGAGCCTATTTTTTATATAAATGTATAAGGTTGGTATTCCGTAGGCTAAAGAAAGAGAGGCTATAGATTGTTTATCACAGTACCCTAAGAAAACTCCACATATTCCAAAGCTAAAAGAAAAAGAGCCTATTAAAATTAGTAATACTATCAGTAAAAAAGTGTATATTTTATCGCTTATAGAATTTAATTTAAAAATTATATATAAAATTACTATAGATAATAATACTAATAGAAGTGATGTAAAATTGTGAACCATATTTAATGTGTCACATCCTTTGTATTCCTATGGTAATATATTATAAGTTTTACAATATTTTGTGAATAGTTTAGTATATATGAAAAATTTGAATTGTTTTAAGTTAAATTCTCATAGGTGGATTAACTATGAATTTATTGTATAATTATATTAGTTATATAAATTAAGGGGGAAATAGTTATGTTGCAGAGAATTAAGTTAAATCTTGAGGCGGTTGAGGCTATGCTTTATTATTGGCAAGCAGCCAGTGAAAAGGATAACATAGCAGAAAAATTTTTCTATGATGTATCAGATATGCCTGCATTAAGTGCAGCTTATGACGAAGAGTTTAATGGGGAGTCAGTAAGGCGTGCATTAAGTGCTATAAAAAATAGGGAACCTTTTGAAGGAAATAAGAAGGAAAAAAAGTTTTGGAATAATAATATGTGGATGATGGAAGATTTAGAATATACTAAATCAATGGCTAATCCACTAAAAAAATTAAATTTAGACTCCTTGGTAGCAGAACTTAAAGATTGTAACGGTGTAGATAAGTATGAAGAAATAGAGGTAATATTTTCACCACTACATTCAGATGAATATATAATTTCTAATAATAAATTAATAATTAATTTCTTTAGAATTAAACCTAGTGACATAGATGATAGAACATTTATAGGAGATGTTGAATTAATAAATTATATAGCAGATAAAATAAAAGAATTATTAAATAAGTAATTTGTATTATGAAATTTTCAAATAAGCAAGCTAAATTTGAGAAATTGAATTTAGTTTGCTTATTTTATCGTTAAAAGAGATATTTTTGATCAATATTATAAATTAAAAGAAAAAATGTGCTTATGATAACTATTTGCAGATATAACATATAATGACTGAATATTTTAAAATAATACTTTGCATAGGTTTATAATATAGGGTTCCTTAATGAAAATTTAACTTATGCATGATTTTAATTTCCATAACAAAAATTCT
>NZ_DKLM01000080.1:16888-20069 GCF_002455975.1 Clostridium sp. UBA6640 | reverse complement strand
TCCTAAATTCTTCATTCTTCATTATTAATTCTTAATTTCTAAGTGGTTAATCTGTTTTTATAGAAAATTTATTTTTCATAGTATATATTAAGTTTTTGTATTGTATCCCTATAGATTGGTATAGGTAGAATAAGAAAGAATAGAGAAGCTATTGCTTAGAAATATTTATAGGGATAAGTAAGGGTTGATAATTGTTATCAAATGTTGTAGAATTTAAAAGGTTAGTTAGGGGGCTAAGTAAATTTGTTAAGGATTAGACTTAATGGTGGAATGTTAGGCTAACTACTTGTAAAATGGCAGACATGTATGATTCAGCACTTCAGGAATATATTTAGGTTCTTCTCAATACTCAATATTATATCAATTATCCAGAAATCATTAGCAATTTTAAGAATGAATTGAATAAAGTAGAGGTTGCGGTAAGTATCTTTGCTGAACCTTAATCTCGATTAGAATATAAAGGAGACCTATTTAAATTATAGAATAAAAATATTCGATAATTAATAGACTCTATTTATTTGTTATGGAAAAAATGGAAAAGTTAATATGTGTAGGTAAGATATAAAAATGGTTTTAGTAGAAAATTTTATTATTTAGATGGCTAAAAGAAACTAAAAAAAGTTAAGGAGGAATATAATGGATAAATCAGCGCAATTAGGAGAAGAAAGTATAGGAAAATTATTATTAAAATTTTCTATACCGGCAATAATAGGTATGCTTGTTAATGCATTCTATAATATAGTAGATAGAATATTTATAGGGCAGGGAGTTGGAGAATTAGCTCTTTCTGGAGTCACAATTACCTTCCCAGTTTCAACGATTATTATGGCGTTTGGTATGCTTATAGGTATAGGTGCTGCAGCATTAATATCCATAAGGCTTGGACAACAAAAGAAGGTTGAAGCGGAAAAAATATTGGGAAATGCTTTTACTTTAATAGTAATTATAATGATTTTACTTATGGTAGTATCACTAATATTCTTAGAACCTATGCTTAAAATTTTTGGTGCGAGTGATGTAACACTACCTTACGCTAAAGATTATGGCTATATTATATTATTAGGAGCTATTCTGCAAAATCTTGGATTTGGGTTAAATGGAATAATTAGATCAGAAGGAAATCCTAAAGTTGCAATGCTTACTATGCTAATAGGTGCTATAACTAACATGGTATTAGATCCTATTTTTATATTTACTTTTGGATTAGGAGTTAAAGGTGCTGCAATTGCTACCGTTATAGGACAAGGCTTAAGTGCAATTTGGGTAGTATTCTATTTCACTAAAGGGAAAAGTGTATTAAAGTTAAAAATAGATTATATGAAGTTAGATATGAAAGTAATAAAAGAAATATTTTCAATAGGAATGGCACCATTTTTTATGCAGTTAGCTGCAAGTTTAGTTACAGTGATTTCAAATAATTCATTGGCAACTTATGGTGGAGATATTGCAGTAGGTGCTATGGGGGTTATATCTAGTGTATCAATGGTGATACTTATGCCTATTTTCGGTATAAATCAAGGTGCGCAACCTATAATAGGATACAATTATGGAGCTAAAAGTTATGATAGAGCTAAAAAAGCCTTAAAATATGCGATAATAGCTGCTACTACTATAACAACAATAGGATTTTTGTCAATACAATTATTTGCACCACAAATAATAAAACTATTTAATAGAAATCCTCAACTGGTATCAATAGGTACCAAAGGTTTAAAAACTTTTATGTTCATGCTTCCTGTTACTGGATTCCAGATAGTTAGTACAAATTATTTTCAAGCTGTTGGAAAAGCAAAAGTTGCGATGTTCTTAAGTTTATCTAGACAAGTTATAACTTTAATTCCATTATTATTAATAATTCCACCTATATTTGGATTAAATGGAGTGTGGTATTGTGGGCCAACATCAGATTTTATAGCTTCTGTTATAACAGCAATATTTTTAATAAAAGAAATAAAAAATATAAATAGATTAAATAAAGAAAAGACTCTATATTATGAAATAAATAATGAAGTAGCTATGGAAAATGCAGAGTAGCAATTTATAAGAATAGATATAATATGATATGTTAATAATTAGAAGAATAGCAATATAGAGATTTCTTATTGTTATTCTTTATTAGTTTTTATTATTGTGATATATTTTAAAATATAACAAATTATATACAATTTATTATACAGGCTTATTATAGGGTGGTGATAATATTGGATTTCAATAGTGAAAATAGTATTGGATTTTTTGATTCAGGTATAGGAGGACTAAGTGTATTAAAAGAAACAATAAAAGTATTACCTAATGAGAATTACATATATTTTGGAGATTCAATAAATGCTCCTTATGGAATAAAAAATGTTAGCGAGGTTAAAAGATTAACCTTTAATGCAGTAAAATTTTTAATGAGCAAAAATGTAAAAGCTATAGTCATAGCATGCAATACTGCAACTAGTGCAGCTATAGAGGAATTGAGAAGACAATATACTAATATACCTATAATTGGAATAGAGCCAGCAGTTAAACCAGCAGTCGAACTAAATAGAGAAGGTAGTATAGTCATTATGGCAACGCCTATGACATTAGGAGAAAACAAATTTGCTAAACTTCAATCAAAGTATAAGGAAATAGCTAATATTGAGCCGCTTCCTTGTGCAGGGTTAGCGGAAATTATTGATGAAGGAAAAATAACAGGAGAAGAAATTCATAGTTATCTTGTAAATAAATTAAAAGATATAGAAAATATGAAAATAAGTTCTATTGTTTTAGGATGTACTCATTATCCTTTAATAAAAGAAGAAATCATAAAGGTTATAGGAAATGAAATTCCAGTAATTGATGGAAGTCTAGGAACTTCAAAACAGTTAAAAAGAATGTTGTCTTCAAGAAAAATATTAAACACAAGTAATTCCAAAGGTAATGTTCAAATTTATAACTCATTACAGTCAAAGAAAATAATTGATTTGAGTTATAAATTATTGGAGGTTTAGAAAGAAAGCCTGTTTATATAAAATAAAGTTTTATATAAACAGACTTTCTTTCTCTTATTTCACTAAATATCTTTAACAATATTTAGTAGTTATTCATACCATATATTATAAAATAAAACTTAGGTATCTGAAATAAAATAACCAGTTAAAAATGATGGCTTATTTTGTATTAGTCAGGTTAGTATATAGATAAACTACTCTAA
>NZ_DKLM01000080.1:0-16738 GCF_002455975.1 Clostridium sp. UBA6640 | reverse complement strand
TAGAAGTGGTACATCTATAATATACTGATGTTACTAAATGTTTCTGTGAACAATATATAGCATAAAATGGGTTATCATAATGACTAATTATTTTTTGAAGATGACTTATAGAAATAAGGTGATTAAAGGTGAAAATATTTAAATTTCGTAAGGATAAAAATTACAAGGCTCAGGATAAAGTAATAGAGCTTAACTTGGATAAGGAGAAGGAATTTAGGTATATTACAATAACCAATCCTATAGATAGTAATAGATTATATATAATAAGCAATATAATGTTAAATAATATTAATAAAAACAATGAATTATACTTTTATGGATATGATAGTAGTAAGAGATTGGAAGGCAGTAGTAAACAAGGAGCTTTAGATATAAAATCAAAAATTCATGAAGGGGATAATAAGGACAAGTTATTATTATATAAGTCAAAAATTAATGATCATAATAATCTAAGCTTACTTGGCGAGGATTATTTTATTGTTTTACCTGGGGGTACATTATCAATTGAATTTTCAAATTATGATAAAGATTTATCAGTAAGGGTATCCGTAGAGGAAGAGGAAATACAATGAGTATGAAATAAAAGATAATTATATAAAAATTTTAAAGCTGTATGACGTCTGGAATATAATGAATATTTCACCAGAGCATATAGCTTTTTTTAGAAAAATTTTAAAATAGCTTAGCAGAAATCTTCGCATTCAACGAAGTAAGGTGATGATGGATACGTAAAAATAATTTGCTTATACTATATTGAATTACAAAAAGTAGTGATACTAAGGGATTTAGATAGCAACAATTATTAAGTATTCTCAGTATATTACCATCTAGTATTGGCAATATAATATAGAAGAGAAGTTATCGATAATGTAAGTATAAGATTGAAAGATATATTTGACGACCTTTTGAGCGTAGGTAAACTTGTTCCGTTAGGAGTATTGACCATGAGTTACTACTTCAACGAAGTAAGTGGTAGTAGTTCGCAATATATATTCAACGCTTATAAAGTTAATAATTATAGATATAATTCTAAATAGAAATATTATATGATATAATCTGATTAATAAATTATATAAGGCATCTTCAAAAAANNAAAAAATAATAAACCAGTATGTTAGTTTATTTTTCATCATGCTACGCTCACAGAACCCGTACATAGATACACTATGAGCAGAACCTAATGTCTTGTCTGAGATAAGATATACTAACATTTTTAATTTATTATTTTATTTCAGATGCTCAGAAGGAGAGAGAAAATGGAAAATCCAATAATTACATTTAAAATGGAAAATGGAAAAACAATGAAAGCTGAATTGTATCCAGAGATAGCACCTAATACAGTTAAAAATTTTATAAGTCTTGTTAAGAAAGGTTTTTATAATGGACTTATATTTCATAGAGTAATACCAGGATTTATGATTCAAGGTGGATGCCCTGATAAAAGTGGAATGGGTAATCCAGGATACAGTATAAAAGGAGAATTTTCAGCTAATGGTTTTCCAAATGATTTAAAACATACAACAGGAGTATTATCAATGGCTAGAACTGCAGTGCTAGATTCAGCTGGATGTCAATTCTTCATAATGGCAGCTGATTCACCTCATCTAGATAGACAATATGCTGCTTTTGGTAAACTTATAGAAGGTCAAGATGTAGCAGATGAAATTGTTAATGTAAATAGAGATTTTAGAGATAAGCCACTAGAGGATCAAGTTATGGAAGAAGTTACAGTTGAAACCTTTGGCATAGAGTATGATGAACCTGAAAAATTATAATACTCATTCAATATAAATATGTATAGAATGGAGGGCAGGTATGAGTAGTTTAAATGATAAAGTAATTTTAACTTATGCATTATCTGATGATGAGGTAGAAATACTTAATAAAGAGTTTGAAGGTAAAGTTGATTGTAACTGTATAGTGATAAAAGAAGCTATGGGTAACTCAAAAATTAAGGATATTTTAGGTGGAGAATCTAAAGAAGATGATGAATTCACAATGCCTTTAGAAAAAACAATAATATTTAATAATTTTCCTCCACAACAGCTTCAAGTTTCAGTTAAGAGGGTTAGGGCTATTTTAGAATCAAGACCTATACTTGCAGCAGTAACTCCAATATCAATAAATTGGAGATTTCATAAGCTATTAGAGCATTTAATAGAAGAAAGAGAGCAATTTAAAAACTCTACAAACAGAAAATAGTAAAAAATCCTCTATGTTAATTGTAGAGGATTTTTTTATTTATGATAGAATATATCTATAGCCAAATTTCAAGTTTAAGAGAGGTATATAACATGAGCAAAGTAGGAGAGAACATTAAAAAAGCTAGAAATGAAAAAGGTATGAGTCAAAAACAATTAGCTAAAAAGCTTGGAGTTTCTGAAAGTTTTATTAATGAGGTAGAAAGCGGAAGAAAAGTAATAAATGAAAAGCTAATTGAAAGAATAGGTAAAGTATTAGGAGGAGATATTCAAAATATGACTTCTATGTTCCAAAATATTGCCTATGAAGAAAGTAAGAATGAAAGTGTTACTCCAAAGAATAAAGCTCCTGAAACTGTTAAGGATGTATGGAATGATGCTTTTGGCTCAATTTTAAAAACTATAGGAGTATATAAATATGATTTAGATAAACCTATAGCGAATCGTCAGATGCCTATAATATCTAATAAGATAGAGGGACATAATTCAGATAAAGTTTTATTTATTCAAATAGAAAATGATGATTTGATGGGATTTAGAATATGCAAAGGAGATATAGCTTTTGCAAATTTAACTGCAGAAATAGAAAACAATGCCATATGTTTAATTGACTATAATGGTGAGAGAGTTTTAAGACAAATTAAAAAATTGGATAGTAATAAAGTTTTATTAATAAGTAATAGAGGAAGTCTTAGAACAGAAACACTAGGAGTAAAAGATATAAAAGTTATTGCAAAACTAAATAGAGTGGAAATTATACTTTAATAAATAAAAAACTAGCATGAATTGCTAGTTTTTTTTTATTTATTAAATTCACAACTTTTTCAGCTTATAATTGTGCATATTTCTCAGTAAAAACCAACAATTTTAGAATTAATTATTTTAAAGCGCTACAATTATTTTTGATTAATTGTAAGTTTTGCATTATTTTGACTTTTGTCTCATAACATATTAAGTGAAGGAGTGTTTTTAGGGAGGGATTATTACGGAAAAAGTTAGCGGAAGATTGAATTTATTTTTAAACCTACCCAGAGGAATTAGAAATAGAGTAGCACAGGTTTATAGAGAAATTGGAATAGAAGGAGATACAATTGAATTAGTAGTTTTATATGGTACGGACGCACCAATTGTTAGAGAACAAGTGGAAGCCTTAGGGGGTATCTTTGAAGATCTAGGCTATGGTTTTGGAATTGTAACCATAACTTTTGATAAAGTTCTTGATGTAGGAAATATACAACAAATAACTTATATGGAAATTCCTAAAAGTTTATATATTAATTCAGAAGTCAGCAATAGAGCTATTTGTCAACCAGCTGCTCGATTCGTTTATGGCCTTACTGGTAAAGGAGTTTTAATAGGGTTTATAGACTCTGGGATAGATTATACTCACCCTGCTTTTATAGATGCAGAAGGTAATACGAGAATTGATTATATTTATGATTTGGCGGCTAATAGAGCAGTATACAATAGTACAGATATTAACAATGCATTAAAATCTCCAGATCCTTTTAATATAGTTCCTCATGTTGATACAGCAAGGCATGGTACTCATGTAGCTGGTATAGCCTGTGCTGGTGGCAATATACCTCCACGATATTACGGTGTAGCACCTGAAAGCTCTATAGCTATGGTTAAACTTACAAGAGAGATAATGGGGGGATATACAAGTAGTACTCAGCTTATGAGAGGAGTAAAGTTTTTAATAGATAGAAGCAAAGAACTTATGAAGCCCTTAGTTATAAATTTAAGCTTTAGTAGTAATGATGGTGCTCATGATGGAAATAGTCTGCTTGAAAAGTATATATCAACAATATGTGCCCTTGAAAGAATAAGCTTTGTTATTGCGGCGGGAAATGAAGGTGATAAGGCACATCACGCAGCTGGAATTTTAGCTTTAGAGAATAGAGTGGATGTAAGTATTGGTCCCAATGAGACAGCAGTAATATTTCAATTATATAAATCTTTTTTAAAAGATATTAGTATAGAATTGATATCACCTGCTGGTTCAAGAAGTGGAGTTATACCACTAGTTAGAAGTTATGTAGAGGGAAATATAAGAAATGATTATTATTATATTTTTAATTCTGGACCAACTCCTTTTAATATATCTGGAGAAATAGTTATAAGTTTAGTAGGATTTAATCAATTTATTTCCGCAGGAACTTGGTCTATTATTATATATTCAAGAGAAGTTAATGAGGTAAGTCCATTTGATATTTGGCTTCCAATAACTGAAGGATTAAATATAACTACCAGATTTTTAGAACCATCAGTTTTCAATACGGTAGGAATTCCTGGTACTGTGGAAAATGCTATTACAGTAGGTAGCTATAACCATATCAATGGAACTATATCTGCTTTTTCAGGAAGAGGACCGCTAGATAGATGTAAAATTAGACCAGAAATAATTGCGCCAGGAGAAAATATAGAAGCACCAGTTCCTCGTGGAGGATATGATTCATTATCGGGAACGTCCATGGCTACTCCACATGTAGCTGGCGCTGCTGCGATGCTTATGGAATGGGGATTAGTACAAGGAAGAGACTCATACATGTATGGAGAGAGGCTAAAATATTTCTTGCTTAAAGGTGCTACTAGAGATAGACCACTTATAGTTTATCCAAATGAAACTTGGGGCTATGGAAATTTATGTATAAGCAATGCCTTAGAAATCTGGCTAGAAGAAGCCCCTGTAAGGAGTATAGATATGAATAGAGAAATACCTATATTAACTCCGCCTGAACGTACTTGTAGGGATTTATATTTAGATGAAAACTATGAAACTTTTATGGTGGAATATAATGGAGATATAATAAGTGAAGTTGGAAAATTTGATTATGCTTGTGCTTTTCTTGCAGAACCTTTTTATGCTGTTATAGCTGTTCGAAAAGGAAGAGCGGAGGAACTTGTAAGAAACGTTAAGTCCATTATAAATGTAGAGAGAACTAAGCTCTTTACTTTGGCAGCATTATCGCCTATAGATACTGCAAACATTTCGCAGTTTCATGAGAATCCTTATTTAAATTTAAGAGGTAGAGGAGTAATAATTGGAATAATTGATACAGGAATTGATTATTTAAATATCGAGTTTATGACTGAAGATGATAGAACTAGAATAGTGAGTATATGGGATCAAACAATACAGACAGGGACACCACCAGAAGGATTTATCTATGGTAGTGAGTATTTAAATACTGAGATAAATGAAGCAATTGCTGCTAGTTTTAGAGGAGAGGATCCATATGCTATTGTACCTTCAAGAGATTTAAATGGCCATGGAACAGCAGTAGCAGGAATTGCAGGAGGAAGGGGGCGAGCTGGTGTAATTGGTGCAGCACCAGATTGCCAATTTGTAATGGTTAAATTAAAGGAGGCTAAAAAGCTTACATTAGAAAGTCGAGGTGTTATTTTCCCTGTTGATTTTCCGATATACCAGAATACAGATGTAGTAATGGGACTAAACTATTTAACTTCTATTCAAAGAAAATTAAATAGGCCTATGGTAATTTGTGTACCTATAGAATCAAATTATGGCGGACACGATGGCAGTGCTATTTCAGAAAGATTTATTGACTATTTTTCAATAACAAGGGGAATTGTTGTCGTTGGAGGTACAGGAAATCAAGGAGCTAGTGAAACTCATACTAGTGGTAGATTCAGAATTACAGGAGAAACACAGACAATAGAATTTAGTGTTGATCCAAGACAAGTAGGATTAGAAATAAATATATGGTGTAAACAGCCAGATAAGGTATCTGTAGGAATGGTATCTCCAAGTGGAGAAATTCTAGAAAGGATTCCAGAAAAGTTAAAAGGAGTAGAAGATGTAAAGTTTATACTTGAAGGGACTACTGCTTCTATACACTACTATTTACCAGAAGATATTACTGGTGATGAACTTATTACTATAGTACTGAAAAATGTTACAGGAGGGGTATGGCAAATAAATTTAACAGGTGATTATATAGTTGATGGCAGGTATAATGCATGGATGTATCAAAGAGCTCTTTTAAAACCAAATACTAGATTTTTACGTCCTGATGCAGATATTACAATAGCTGTACCTTCCACTAGTAGAAGTGCAATTGTAACGGCTTATTATGATCAAAATAACAATACTATAGTAACTTCTTCAGGAAGAGGGTTCACAAGAGATGGTAGGATTAAGCCATATGTTGCTACAGGTGGAATTGATGTAGTAACTACTAGGCCAGGTGGTGGTACTACTACAGTTACAGGGTCAAGTGCAGCAACAGCAGTACTAGCTGGTGCGGTGGCATTAATATTACAATGGGGAATAGTAGACGGAAACAATGCTACTTTATACGCTCCTGAAATTACAACTTATCTTATTACTGGAACTAGAAAAAGGCCAGGAGATATTTATCCTAATAAGGACTGGGGATATGGTATGTTAGATTTAGTTGGAGTATTTAGAAACATAAGATCACTTGGATTGCCAAGAAATTTTGAAAATAAAGAAATAGTTAAGTTTTCAGATAAGGTGTTAACAAATATACCAGAAAATATTTATTATAAATCAAAGCAACAGTAGTACTTATTATGGGAGGGGGTATAGTGAAAGGTCAAAAAGAAAGCATTAGAGGGCCTAAAATTGATATTAATGAATGCAGAAAATTATATTTAAGCGATGAATATGAAAATTATATAGCTGACTATAATGGAAATATATTGGAAGAAATGAATAAAATAGATTATGCTTGTGCATTCTTAGCAGAATCTTTTTATGCAAGGCTAAATACCAATGCTCTTTAAATAAACTTATAGATATATAATGAGGAGGTATTTGTTTATGGAAGAGCATAGAGAAAATATAAATGAAATGCAAGAAAATTTAAATGCACATATACCGGAATGTGGAAAAAGATATTTAAGTAATAATTATGAAAGCTATATTGCAGAATATAGTGGAAATATTATAAATCAACTTAATCAAATAGATTATGCTTGTGCATTTATTGTAGGAAATCAAATTATAATATTAATTGTTGAAAATGGGAGATTAGATGATTTATTAAGAGATGTACCAGCTCTAGCATATGTAGAAAGGAATGAGTTATATTCTCTTACTCAAATATCACCTATTAATGCTGCTAATATTTCAATTTTTCATACAAGTTCATATTTAAGACTGCGAGGTACAGGTGTAGTTGTAGGGATGTTAGATACGGGAATTGATTATTTAAATAGAGAGTTTATGACAGAAGATAATAAAACTAGAATAATAGGCATGTGGGACCAAACAATACAGCAAGGACCGCCACCGGAAGGGTTCAAATATGGAACAGAATATTCTAGAGAACAGATTAATGAAGCCATTAGTGCACAAAGTAGAGGAGAAGATCCCTATGCTATTGTTCCTCAAAGGGATGAAATTGGTCATGGAACTGAAATTGCAGGGATTATTGGTGCAGGAGGACGCGCAGGAGTGACAGGAGCAGCACCGGATTGTGAATTCTTAATTGTAAAACTTAAAGAAGCTAGTCCAGCTGTCCTGAGAGAGTTTCCACAAGTTAATGTAGCAATACCGGAATATCAAACTAGTGATATACTTTTAGCGTTAAAATATTTATATGATACTCAAAGAAGACTAAATAAACCTATGGCTATATGCATAGCCTTAGGCACAAACTCTGGAGGGCATGACGGAAGTGCTAGAGTAGAAAGATATATAGATTATTTTTCAGTTAGAAGTGGAATAGCAGTAGTAGGGGGTACTGGAAACGAAGGAGATGCAGAAAATCATACTAGTGGAATATTCACTGAAAGTGGAGAAGTTAGGATAATAGAACTACAGGTAGCTGATAACCAGTTTGGAATAGAGGTAAACATCTGGTTTCATCGTCCAGATAGAATTTCCGCAGCAATCATTTCTCCAAGTGGAGAAATTTTAGAAAAAATTCCAGAGAAGGTGAAAGGAATAGTAACTATAAGATTTACATTAGAGGGAACTACTGTTGCAATATTGCATGATTATCCAGAAAGTATTACAGGGGATGGACGTATATCTATTGCGTTTACCAATGTTAAAGGTGGAATATGGCAAATAGTTTTAACAGGAGATTATATAGTTGATGGAAGATATAATGCTTGGACTTATCAAAAAGACTTTTTAATGCCAGGAACAAAATTTTTGGAACCAGACCCATATACCACCTTAACGATTCCTTCGACAAGTAGAACTATAATTGCTACTGCTTATTATAATCAATTTAATAATACGGTAGTGGCAACATCAGGCAGAGGATTTACAAGAGATGGCCGCGTAAAGCCATCAGTTGCTACTGGAGGAGTTAATGTAGTCACTACTAGAGTTGGAGGAGGAACAACTATAATTACTGGATCAAGTGCAGCTACGGCAGTTTTAACTGGAGCAGTGGCATTAATATTACAGTGGGGTGTAGTAGAAGGTAATAATCCAGCATTATATCCGCCTAAAATAAACACATTTCTTATAGCTGGAACTAGAAAAAGACCAGGGGATACTTACCCTAATCCAGTATGGGGTTATGGAATGTTGGACTTAATGGGAGTATTCCAAAATATTCGATCTCTTGATAACTCTTTAATGCGCTCTAATAAAAATAAAGAAAATTTGGTGGAATTTACCGAAAATATATTTATAAATATACCTGAAAATATTTATACAAGGTTAGACTAATGCTCTTTGATAACCTTATATATAAAATAAGGAGGGATTAGATTATGAAAGAGCATAGAGAAAATGTAAATCAACCTGAGGAAACTCCAAATGCTAATTTATTGGAATGTGGAAAGTTGCATTTAAATGATAACTATGAGAGTTATGTTGTTACTTATTCTGGCGATATTGTAGGTGAGCTTAATAATATAGAATATGCTTGTGCTTTTATTGTAGGAGCTAATATGGCGGTAGTTGTTGTTGAAAGAGGAAGAGTAAATGATTTAAGAAATATATCTAAGACCATAGTGCGTTTGGAGAGAGATGAACTATATGCTCTTACTGAATTATCTCCCATTGACGCTTCTAATATTTCTAGATTTCATGAAAATCCTTATTTGACGTTACGGGGTACAGGTGTAGTTATAGGAATGCTAGATACAGGGATTGATTATTTAAATAAGGAATTTATGACAGGGGATAATAAAACAAGAATAATAGAAATGTGGGATCAGACAGTACAAGATGGCCCACCTCCGGAGGGATTTCCTTATGGCACAAGATATACTAGAGAACAAATTAATGAAGCTATTAATGCACAAAGTAGAGGAGAAGATCCTTATGCTATTGTACCTGAAAAAGATATCCTTGGTCATGGAACAGAGATTGCAGGCATTATTGGTGCAGGAGGACGTGCAGGAGTAACTGGAGCAGCACCAGATTGTGAATTTGTAATTGTAAAACTTAAGCACCCAAGCAAAGCTGTTTTGGAGTTGTTTCCTCCAACATCGATGATTGTCCCACAATATCAAACTAGTGATGTGATTATGGCATTAAAATATCTATCTGAAGCTCAAAGAAGATTAAATAAGCCTATGGTTGTATGCGTAGCTATAGGGGCAAATTACGGAGGCCATGATGGAACTAGCCGAGTGGAAAGATATATAGATTACTTCGCATACAGAAGTGAAATTGCAATAGTTGGCGGAACTGGAAATGAAGGAGATGCAGCAAATCATACCAGTGGAAAATTTACACAAAGTGGTGAAACTATAATAATTGAATTACAGGTAGCTGATGATCAGGTGGCAATAGAGGTAAACTTATGGTTTAATAGGCCAGATAAAGTATCTGTAGGAATAATTTCTCCAAGTGGCGAGGCTTTAGAAAGAGTTCCATATCAAATAACAGAAATCACAGGTTTAAAATTTACATTAGAAGGAACCAGTGTCACCATTCTATACGATTATCAATTTGATCTTACAGGGGATCAGCATGTATCCATTGAATTTAATAATGTTAAAGGAGGAATATGGCAAATAGTATTAATAGGAGATTATATAGTTGACGGAAGATATAATGCATGGACTTATCAAAAGCTTTTTTTAAGGCCGGGAACAAAGTTCTTAAGGCCAAATCCATATACTACTTTAACTAATCCTTCAACAAGTAGGGAAATAATTGTTACATCTTATTATAATCAAGAAAATAATACAGCAGTAGCACTTTCAGGGAGAGGATTTACAAGAGATGGACGTGTAAAACCATCAGTTGCCACTGGGGGAATTGATGTGCTTACAACTAAGCCTGGAGGAGGAACAACTACTGTTAGTGGTTCTAGTGTAGCTACTGCAGTTTTAACAGGGGCAGTAGCGTTAATAGTACAATGGGGTATAGTAGAAGGCAATAGGCCAGCATTATACTCACCTAAAATAAATACTATTCTTATATCGGGAACTAGAAAGAGACCAGGAGATGTATATCCAAATCCTACATGGGGGTATGGAATATTGGATTTAGCAGGAGTATTTGAAAATGTTCGCTCTCTTGATAATAGTTTAGATAAAATTCATGAGAATAAAAATAAGATAGTAGAGTTTAGTAAAAATATACTTATAAAAATCCCAAAAGAAATTTATGCAAGGCTAGAATAATGCTCTCTAGATAACCTTATGGATATAAGATAAGGAGGTTCTATTTATGAAAGAGCATAGAGAAAATGTAAATCAACCTGAGGAAGCTCCAAATGCTAAGTTATTGGAATGTGGAAGGTTGCATGTAAATGATAACTATGAGAGCTATGCTGCTATTTATTCTGGCGATATTGTAGGTGAGCTTAGTAATATAGAATATGCTTGTGCTTTTATCGTAGGGATTAATATAGCGGTAGTTGTTGTTGAAAGCGGAAGAGCAAATGATTTAAGACGCGCATCTAAGACCATATTGCGTCTGGAGAGAGATGAATTATATTCTCTTGGCCAATTATCTCCCATTGACACTTCCAATATTTCTAATTTTCATCAAAATCCTTATTTGACGTTACGGGGTACAGGTGTAGTTATAGCAATGTTAGATACAGGGATTGATTATCTAAATAAAGAATTCATTACAGAAGGCAATAAAACAAGAATAATAGAAATGTGGGATCAAACAGTACAAGATGGACCACCTCCGGAGGGGTTCCCTTATGGAACAAGATATACTAGAGAACAAATTGATGAAGCTATTAATGCACAAAGTAGAGGAGAAGATCCTTACGCTATTGTACCTGAACAAGATACTATTGGTCATGGAACAGAGGTAGCAGGAATTGCTGGGGCAGGAGGTCGCGCAGGAGTAACAGGAGCAGCACCAGATTGTGAGTTTGTAATTGTAAAACTTAAGGGACCAACTGAAGCTGTTTTAGAGTCGTTTCCTCCAACATCGAGACTTGTCCCACAATATCAAACTAGTGATGTGCTTATGGCATTAAAATATTTATATGAAACTCAACTAAGATTAAATAAGCCTATGGTTATATGCGTGGCTATAGGCTCAAATTATGGAGGCCACGATGGAAGCGCTCGCGTAGAAAGATATATAGATTCTTTCGCCTTCAGAAGTGAAATTGTAGTAGTAGGTGGAACTGGAAATCAAGGAGATGCAGCAAACCATACCAGTGGAAGATTTAGGCAAAGTGGTGAAACTATAATAATTGAATTACAGGTAGCTGATGATCAACTAGGAATAGAGGTAAACTTATGGTTTAATAGACCAGATAGAGTATCTGTAGGAATAATTTCTCCAAGTGGAGAAGCTTTAGAAAGAGTTCCACGACAAATAACAGAAATCACAGGTTTAACATTTACATTAGAGGGGACTAGTGTCAATATCCTATACGATTATCCATTTGAGATTACGGGAGATGAGCATGTATCCGTTGAATTTAATAATGTTAAAGGAGGAATATGGCAAATAATATTAATAGGAGATTATATAGCTGATGGAAGATATAATGCATGGACTTATGAAAAACTTTTTTTAAGACCGGGAACAAAGTTCTTAAGGCCAAATCCATATACTACTTTAACTAATCCTTCAACAAGCAGAGAGATAATTGTTACATCTTATTATAATCAAGATAATAATACAGCAGTAGCCACTTCTGGAAGAGGATTTACAAGAGATGGTCGAGTAAAGCCATCAGTTGCTACTGGAGGAATTGACGTGCTTACAACTAAGCCTGGAGGAGGAACAGCCATTGTTACTGGTTCTAGTGCAGCTGCTGCAGTTTTAGCAGGGGCAGTAGCATTAATTGGACAATGGGGGATAGTTGAAGGTAATAGTCCAACAATATATTCACCTAAAATAAATACCGTTCTCATATCGGGAACTAGGAAGAGACCAGGAGATGTATATCCTAATCCTGTATGGGGGTATGGTATATTGGATTTAGTAGGGGTATTTGAAAATATTCGCTCTCTTGATAATAGTTTAAATAAAATTCATGAGAATAAAAATGAGATAATAGAGTTTAGTAAAAATATACTTATAAAAATCCCAAATGAAATTTATACGAGGTTAGAATAATGTTCTCTAGTAACCTTATGGATGTAAGATAAGGAGGTTCTATTTATGAAAGAGCATAGAGAAATTATAAATCAAACTCAACAAACTCTAAATGATAACTTATTGCAATGTGGAAAGTTGTATTTAAATGATAACTATGAGAGTTATGTTGCTAGTTATGTTGGTGATATTGTAAGCGAGCTTAGCAATATAGAATATGCTTGTGCTTTTATTGTAGGTATTAATATGGCAGTAGTTGTTGTTGAAAAAGGAAGAGCAAATGATTTAAGAAATATATCTAAGACTATAGTGTATTTAGAAAGAAATAATCTATTTTCGCTTACTGAATTATCTCCTATTGATACTTCTAATATTTCTAAATTTCATGAAAATCCTTATTTAACGTTGCGGGGTACAGGTGTAGTTATAGGAATGTTAGATACAGGAATTGATTATTTAAATAAAGAATTCATTACAGAGGATAATAAAACAAGAATAATAGAAATATGGGATCAAACAGTACAAGATGGGCCGCCTCCACAGGGGTTTCCTTATGGAACAAGATACACTAGAGAACAAATTAATGAAGCTATTAGTGCACAAAGTAGGGGAGAAAATCCTTATGCTATTGTACCTGAACAAGATACTATTGGCCATGGAACAGGAGTGGCAGGAATTGCTGGTGCAGGAGGTCGTGCAGGAGTAACAGGAGCAGCACCAGATTGTGAATTTGTAATTGTAAAGCTTAAAGAAGTTAATCCAGCTGTTTTAGCACAATTCCCTAAAATAGAGACAACTGCTCCACAATATCAAACCAGCGATATACTTATGGCATTAAAATATTTATATGAATCTCAAAGAAGATTAAGTAAACCTATGGTTGTATGCGTAGCTATAGGATCAAATTATGGAGGGCATGACGGAAGTGGTCGCGTAGAAAGATATATAGATTATTTCACATACAGAAGTGCAATTTCAGTAGTAGGTGGAACTGGAAATGAAGGAGATGCAGCAAACCATACCAGTGGAAGGTTTACACAAAGTGGTGAGACTATAATAGTTGAGTTACAGGTAGCCGATGATCAAGGGGGAATAGAAGTAAATCTATGGTTTAACAGGCCAGATAGAATATCTGTAGGTATAATTTCTCCAAGTGGAGAAGCTTTAGAAAGAGTTCCAGAACAAATAACAGTAATCACAGGTTTTAAATTTACATTAGAAGGAACTCGTATTTCTGTATTATACGATTATCAATTTGATATTACAGGAGATGAGCATGTATCCATTGAGTTTAGTAATATTAAAGGAGGAATATGGCAAATAGTATTAATAGGCGATTATATAGTTGATGGAAGATATAATGCTTGGACTTATCAAAAAAATTTTTTAAGACCAGGAACAAAGTTCTTAAGGCCAAATCCATATACTACTTTAACTAATCCTTCAACAAGCAGAGAGATAATTGTTACATCTTATTATAATCAAGATAATAATACAGCAGTAGCCACTTCTGGAAGAGGATTTACAAGAGATGGTCGAGTAAAACCATCAGTTGCCACTGGAGGAATTGATGTACTTACAACTAAGCCCGGAGGAGGAACAACTATTGTTAGTGGTTCTAGTGCAGCTACTGCAGTTTTAGCAGGGGCAGTAGCATTAATAGTACAATGGGGTATAGTTGAAGGTAATAGTCCAGCATTATATCCAGTTAAAATAAATACTCTTCTTATATCTGGAACTAGAAAGAGACCAGGAGATGTATATCCTAATCCTGTATGGGGGTATGGTATATTGGATTTAGAAGGGGTATTTGAAAGTGTCCGCTCTCTTGATAATAGTTTAAATAAAGTTTATGAGAATAAAAATGAGATAGTAGAGTTTAGTAAAAATATATTTATAAAGATTCCAAAAGAAATTTATACAAGGTTAGAATAATGCTCTCTAGATAACCTTATAGATATAAGATAAGGAGGTTCTATTTATGAAAGAGCATAGGGAAAATGTGAGTGAAGTTCAAGAAGAATTAAAAATTAATTTACCACAGTGTGGTGAATTATATCTAGATCCTGGATATGAAAGCTTTATTGGAGAATATATTGGGGACGTTGCAAGTCAACTTAACAAAGTAGATTATGCTTGTGCATTAGTCATCGGTGAATTTACAATAATAGTAGTTGTTAAAATCGGAAGAGTAAGTGATTTATTACGTGATGTACCAGCTATAGTAAATTTAGAGAGAAATGAATTATATTCTCTTACTCAATTATCACCTATTAATGTCGCTAATATTTCCATTTTTCATGGGAAATCTTTTTTAACTCTACGAGGTACAGGTGTAGTTGTAGCAATGTTAGACACAGGCATTGATTACTTAAATAAAGAGTTTATGACAGAGGATAATAAAACTAGAGTAATAGGAATATGGGATCAAAGCATACAACAAGGACCATCGCCAGAAGGATTTCCTTACGGAACAGAATATTCTAGAGAACAAATTAATGAGGCTATTGCAGCTCAAAGTAGAGGAGAAGATCCATATGCTATTGTTCCTCACAAGGATGAGAATGGCCATGGAACTGAAATAGCAGGAATTATCGGCGCAGGTGGTAGAGCTGGGGTAACAGGAGCAGCGCCAGATTGTGAATTTTTAATTGTAAAACTTAAGGAAGCTAATAGAAACCTTATCGAGCAATTTCCGCAAGTTAATGTGAAAGTACCAGAATATCAAAGCACTGATATACTTTTAGCACTAAAATATTTATATGATACTCAAAGAAAATTAAATAAACCTATGGCTATATGTATAGCTTTAGGTGCAAATTACGGAGCTCATGATGGAAGTTCTCTAATAGAGAGATATATAGATTATTTCTCAGTTAGAAGTGGAATAGCGGTGGTAGGAGGTACTGGAAACGAAGGAGATGCAGCAAATCATACTAGTGGAGTATTTACACAAAGTGGAGAAACTAGAATAATTGAACTGCAAGTAGCCGATGATCAACTTGGAATTGAGGTAAATATATGGTTTAATAGGCCAGATAGAATTTCCATAGCAATCATTTCTCCAAGTGGAGAAATACTGCAAAAAATTCCAGGAAAATTAAAGGGGATAGTAACTTTAAAGTTTACACTGGAAGGAACAATTGCTACATTATTATATGATTATCCAGAAGAAGTTACTGGGAATGGACATATATCTATTGGTTTTACAAATATCAAAGGTGGAATATGGCAGATAGTTTTAACAGGTGAATATATAGTAAATGGAAGGTATGATGCATGGACTTATCAAAAGGATTTTTTAAGGCCGGGAACAAAATTTTTAGAACCAGATCCAGAAATTACTTTAACTATCCCTTCAACAAGTAGAACTATAATTGTTACTTCTTATTATAATCAAGATACTGGCACAGTTGCAGCAACCTCTGGAAGGGGATTTACAAGGGATGGACGAGTAAAACCATCGGTTACTACCGGAGGAATCAATGTGCTTACCACTAAGTCAGGAGGCGGAACAACTGTTATTACTGGATCTAGTGCAGCCACTGCAGTTTTAACTGGAGCAGTAGCATTAATATTGCAATGGGGTGTAGTAGAAGGTAATAATACAGCATTATATCCGCCTAAGATAAATACTCTTCTTATATCTGGCACTAGAACAAGGCCAGGAGATATTTACCCTAATCCACGCTGGGGTTATGGTATATTAGATTTGAATAAAGTATTTGAAAATATTCGCTCTTTTGATGAAAAGTTAAATAGAAATGTAGATAAAAAGGATAATGTAGTATCATTTACGAAAAATATAATTGTTCGTATACCTAAAGAACTTTGTAATGTATATGAAAAAAATAACTAATTAAAGGTAAAAAGCATAGTTTGTGTTAAACATATCGACAGGTTTTCATGATAGCTCAGCCATCATGGAAATCTGTCGATTCAGTATGACATAGAATATAGGGTTTTCTAATGAAAATTCAACTTATGAATGATTTTAATTCCATAACAAAAACTCTTTTCTACGAATGAAAAATTAAGAATGAAAGAT
>NZ_DKLM01000136.1 GCF_002455975.1 Clostridium sp. UBA6640 | reverse complement strand
AATTTTAAACCAGCAAGAGCATCAGGAAAAATGATCCTTGAAACTAAGGATTTAGTTATAGGATATGATAGTGCTCTTACAAAACCATTAAATCTTTACATGGAAAGAGGGCAAAAAATAGCTCTTATGGGTTCTAATGGACTTGGAAAAACTACTCTTTTAAAGAGTCTTATGGGAGATATTAAACCACTAAGTGGAGAGGTAGAACTTGGAGATTATCAATATATAGGATACTTTGAACAAGAGAGCAGAGAAGGAAATACAAATACCTGTATAGAAGAATTCTGGAAGGAGTTCCCTAGTTATACCCAATATGAGGTACGTGCAGCACTTGCTAAGTGTGGATTAACCACAAAGCATATTGAGAGCATGGTAATGGTACTTTCAGGAGGGGAGGCTGCAAAGGTAAGACTTTCAAAGCTTATAAACAATGAGACGAATATACTTATCCTGGATGAGCCTACTAATCACTTAGATGTAGATGCAAAAGAAGAATTAAAAAGAGCGCTAAAAGAATATAAGGGTTCAATACTTATAGTTTGCCACGAACCAGAATTTTATAGAGATATAGTAACAGAAGTATGGAATTGTGAGGAATGGACGACTAAAATCGTTTAGTAGTTCCAAAGTAATTATAATAGATATTTGGGGGAAGAACATGGATAATGAACAAATTGAATTTTTTAATGCTATAAGAAGTATTAAAGACTCTAACTTGGATATTTTAATGTCAAAAGTATATTCTGAAATTGATTTGGATAAAGATCAATATTTTAAATTGGAAGAATTAATGAAAGATTTAGTTGTTGATGTTATAGCGGATTTAATGGTATTGATTGATGGGTATGGCCAGCTATCTTATAAGTTAGATTTAATAAATAGAGAGACTAAAAGTTCAATTCGTAATGGCATAGAACTTCATGATAAGGTTATGGAATTTATCTATTATAATGAAGATACAGATAAATAATTATTTATCTGTCTTAAAGGTGTGAAAGAGGGACGACAAAAATTGTATAATAACTCAATGTATGACGGTTTAATGTAAATTAATATTAACAATAGTATAAAGACAGTAATAATATCAACAGGTATTATTACTGTCTTATATTTATTTGGTAAATTAAAGCATTATTGTGATATATTTGAAAGTAGTTTAAATTGGTATTGACTCTGACCCAAGGTTAGAATTTAGAATAATTTTGAGAGGGGGGATATTCTTGAAAATTAGTGAGTTCGCTAAAAAATCAGGGGTAACTGTGAAGACATTATTGCATTATGATAAAATTGGGCTTTTAAAGCCATCTAGAAAGACAGATGCAGGGTATAGAATTTATTGTGATGAGGATTTTACTAAACTACAGCAGATTACTACATTAAAATTTGTTGGATTATCTCTTGAAGAGATAAAGCAGCTTTTAAGTGAAAAGGGACAGGATATAGGAAGTATAATTGATGTTCAAACAAAAGAATTAGAAGATAAAAAGAAACATATAGAAACAGTTATTACTGCATTAAATAAAGCAAAAGGAAAAATACAAAATAATAGTCTTCTGGAGGTTCAGGAACTCATTGATATTATCAGGATAACCAATATGGAAGTAAGAGCAAAGCAAAGATTTAATAATGCGTGTAAACAATATGTTACTAATAGCTATTATTGGAGAGCAAAAACTGCAGAGTTAATAAATGAATTAGTTAAGCCTAACATGAATGATGTGATACTAGATTTAGGCTGTGGTACAGGAAAGCAGCTTATAGAACTATCTCAAAATGTAAAATTAGCAATTGGGGTAGATATCAGTGAAGGAATGCTTAAACAGGCTAAAGAGAATGTAGAAAATGAAGGAATAAATAATATTGAGTTTTATATAGGAAGCTTTGAGGAACCTAACTTAAGCGTAGATTTACAAAGAGTGCATGTTACAAAAATTATATCAAATTATGCACTACACCATTTGACTACAGAGTATAAACAAAAAGCGATAGAAAATATGATTAATATAGGTGGGGAAGATTTACAAAGTATTATTATAGGCGATTTAATGTTTTTTGAAAATCCTAATGATCATAGAGAAGAATTTGCTTTAGTAGGATATGGACCAAAAGTAGATTTTCCTTCTCATGTTGAAGAACTAAGAAATTGTTTCTCAAATTTTGATTTCAATATCGAAATATATAAGTTACACCCGCTTGTAGGAGTGATAATTGCCAATTTAAATAAAAATGCAGATAATATATAAGTAGAGGAAAATATAATTTTATAATAATATTTAATATTTAGAGCTAATTTTGGCTCTTTTTTTGCAAAAAATAATAATAACAATTTCCAAGATTCGACATATTCTAACGAGAAAAATGTGTATAATTAAGGAGAGTGGAATTATATATATTTCGTAGGAGGGAATTTTAATGGGTAAAATGATACAATGTAAAACTTGTTCTAAAGAAATAGCATCAAATGCAAAGTTTTGTCCAAGTTGTGGGACAAAAAACAAAAAACCATTTTATAAAAAAATATGGGTTTGGGCAATTGTGGTAATTATTATTGGAGCTATCGGTAGTAGGGGTTTAAATGATTCGAAAGATTCAAAATTAGATACTGGAAATAAAGAGGAAATTAGTCAGAACCAAAAAACAGAAGAAAATGTTCCAGCAAAAGAAAAAGCAGAAGAAGATGTTCCAAGAGAATATAAGTCTGCATTAAAAAAAGCAAAAACATATAGCGATACTATGAGTATGTCTAAGGCTGCACTATATGGCCAGTTAACATCAGAGTATGGAGAGAAGTTTTCACAAGAAGCTGCTCAATATGCTATAGATAATGTAGACGCCGATTGGAAAGCAAATGCATTGAAAAAAGCAAACACATATCAAGAAACCATGTCAATGTCTCCAAGTGCAATTTATGACCAATTAATATCAGAATATGGAGAGAAATTTACAGAAGAAGAAGCACAGTATGCTATAGACAATCTGAAGTAATATATTGCCTTATAAATATAAAAAAGATAACTTAAGAATCTAGTATAAGAACTAGGTGCTTTTATAATGTATAAATATAAAGCATAACCTACTTTAATTTTGCTGAGGAATATTCCAAAGTGTTGATTTTACTAAAGTTAGGGAAACAACTTATAGAACTATCTCAAAATGCAAAATTAGCAATTGGGGTAGATATTAGTGAAGGAATGCTTAAACAGGCTAAAGAGAATGTAGAAAATGAAGGAATAAATAATAATTAATATTTAGAGCTAATTTTAGCTCTTTTTTTGCATTTAACATGTTTCATGCTAATGGTAAAATTAGGGAAAATGGTATATTTTATGAAAAGGATTTATTAAGGTATGGATAAAAAGGGGAAATAATAAGTGGACTTAATGAACAAAGAGGATTTTAATAATTTACTTAAAAGTTCTCGGTCTAAATATTATGAGGGGAGATGGGCTTATTTCAGTGAGGTAATAAATATTATAGAGCAAGAGAATGAATTTGAGAAAGTCTTAGAGTTAGGACCTGCATTTCAAACAATAGTGAAGAATTGTGATATTATGGTTAAGCCAGAGATTGATGTATGGGGTAGGCCTGAGAAGTATATAAATAAAGAGTTTAAACATGATGCCACAGTGGTACCCTGGCCAATAGATGATAAGGCTTATGATTTGTTTATTGCATTACAGGTTTGGGAGCATTTAGAGGGAAAACAAAAGGAGGCATTTGAGGAAGTTATGAGAACTTCAAAAGCAGCTATATTAAGTTTTCCTTATATGTGGGATTGTCCTAAAGATAATGCAAATTATCCTGAGCACCATATGATCGATGAAAAAATAATCTCAGAATGGACATTAAATGTAAAGCCCAAAAAGGTAATTAAGATTCCAAGGACAGGAGATAGAGTTTCAAAGGGTCCAAGAATAATTTATTTTTGGAAGTTTTAATAATAAACATTTAAGCTATTAAAAAAGATAATAGAATAATAAAGTAGTATATAAGAAAGTCTATAACGAAACATATGTTATAGACTTTTCATATTCTTTAAAAATATTTCTTAATCTAAATTTATATCTTTTAAACAATAAGATTTCAATATTTGCCTAATAAACTTCAAAGTAAGATTTAGAGCATCTTCTTTAGTATATTTATGATAATCACTTATAAGCCTTGTAAGTATACCTTCATAAAAAATGATGATCACTTCACTTATTTCATTTAAGTCTTTTTTATCTATGTAATTGTCCTCAGCTGCTTTTGATAATACTGCCTTATCCCTATCATGTATATTTTCCTTATCTAGCATATGAGATAATTCTGTAGGCAAGCTTTCTAATTCTTCAGGAAATAATTCATAATAATTATTTATAGCTTGAGTAAAAGACTGATTTATATTATTTAAGAACATAGCTTTAAATATTTGCGGATTATTGAAGGAATGAACACAAAAACACTTCCAAATATTATAGTAAATTTTTATAGTATTATCATTTATATCTACATAGTTATATAGATCATGAACATATTTATTGTAGTATTTTACACAGACAAAGAATGTAAGATGATCTAGGTTATTAAAATACCTGTAAATTATAGCAACATTATGACCAGCTAAAGTAGCCACTCTCCTTGCTGTAATGCTTTCAATACCTTCACTATCCATAATTTGTGAGGCTGCATCTATAAAAGAAATCATAGTTTGTTTTTTTTCTAAAGCAGTTTTTGCCATTTGTATTCTCCTTAAATCCGTATCCATAATTTACTATTATATCATAAATAAAGAAATATTAACATTTAAAAAAGTAATAGATGAGAGTTTAACAATTTGTAAACATGTTTATAAACGTGTTTACACAATTCACTAAACGTAATATTATTTAATTATATAGAATATTTAGAAAATTATAAAAATGGGGTGGGTTTATGAAATTAGAAATAGGAAATTTCCATGTGCGAGATATTGTTTTTGGAGATAAGACAGAGTTTAAAGATGGACTATTAATAATAAATAAAGAGGAAGCACTAAACTTTGTTAAACAAGATGAACGTATTATAGAAGCAGAATTATATATTGTAAAACCAGGAGATAAGGTAAGACTTGTTCCAGTTAAAGAAGCTATTGAACCAAGAGTTAAATTAAATGGAAATCCTTTATTCCCTGGATATACAGGAGAACTTGTTAAAGCTGGAGAGGGAAGAACACATGCACTTAAAGATTGTAGTTTACTTGTAGTGGGAAAACATTGGGGTGGATTTCAAGATGGGTTAATAGATATGAGTGGGGAAGGCGCTAAATATACTTATTATTCTCAGCTTAAAAATATAGTATTAGTTGCTGACACTAATGAGGAATTTGAAAAAAGAGAGCAACAAAAAAAGAATAGGGCATTAAGAGAAGCTGGTCATAAACTTGCTGAATTTATAGCTCAGTGCGTAAAGAATCAAGAATCAGAAGAGGTGGAAGTATATGAACTTGAAACTGTTACAAAGAGAAGTGAAGATATAAACAAACTTCCTAGTATGGTATTCGTAATGCAGCCCCAATCTCAAATGGAGGAGTTAGGATATAATGGTTTGCTTTATGGTTGGGATATGAATAGAATGGTACCTACTTTCATGCATCCTAATGAAATATTAGATGGAGCAGTGGTATCAGGAAGTTTTATGCCTTGTTCTTCTAAGTGGGCTACTTATGAATTTCAAAATAATCCGACTATTAAGAGGTTATATAAGGAGCATGGTAAGACGCTTAACTTTTTAGGAGTAATAATGTCCAATCTTAATGTAGCATTAGAGCAAAAAAATAGAGCAACTTTATTTGTATCCCAAATGGCAAAAAATCTAGGAGCAGATGGTGCCATAGTTGCTGAAGAAGGATATGGAAATCCTGATGCAGATTTTACAGCTTGTATAGTTGCATTAGAAGACGCAGGGGTTAAAGTTGTAGGACTAACAAATGAATGTACTGGCAGAGATGGCCAATCGCAGCCACTAGTATCTATGGATGAAAAGGAAAATGCAATTGTATCTTGTGGTAATGTTTCTGAACTTATACAGCTTCCACCTATGGAGATTGTATTAGGAGAGCTTGAAGCATTAGGAAGGGATGGCCTTTCAGGCGGATGGTCTAATGATGAAATTTTAGGACCATCAGTTAGAGAGGATGGTTCAATTATTATGGAAAATAATGCTATGTTCTGTGGAGATCAAGTTTGTGGATGGTCACCAAAAACAGTAATAGATTTTTAGCTCTAAAATAAGAAAAATCAATAATTATAATAATCAAAAATAATCTTCAGCAAATTATAGGGGGATATATTATATGAAAAAAGTAATTTTATATATAAATCAGTTCTTTGGCCAAATTGGAGGAGAAGACAAGGCTGATTTTAAACCAGTAATAAAAAATGGGTTAGTAGGACCAGCTATAGAATTAAATAAGAATTTAGAAGATGCAGAGGTTACTCATACAATAATTTGTGGAGATAACTTTATGGGTTCTAATACGAAAGAAGCAATAGATATTATTTTATCTGAGCTTGAAAGTATAGATTTTGATATATTTTTTGCAGGTCCAGCTTTTCAAGCAGGAAGGTACGGAGTTGCCTGTGGAGAAATATGCAAAGCGGTAAAAGATAAATTTAATGTACCTGTTATAACATCAATGCATATTGAAAATCCAGGTGTTGAGATGTTTAAAAAGGAAATGTATATATTTAGAGGCGGTCATAGTGCAGCTAAGATGAAATCAGATATAAAGTCTATGGCTAAGTTTGGCAATAAGTTATTAAAAGGTGAAGAAAATTTAGGTGCTAACAAAGAAGGATATTATCCAAGAGGAATAAGGCATCAAGTATGGAGAGAAGACAGAAAAGTAGGTGCTGATAGAGCAGTAGAAATGCTTATAAAAAAGTTAAGGGGAGAAGAATTTATTACAGAGCTTCCAATACCAAAAGCAGATAGAGTACCGATAGCTACTCCAATCAAGGATTTATCTAAGGCTAAAATTGCAATTATGACAACAGGAGGAATTGTACCTGTTGACAATCCAGACAAAATTCAATCTGCATCTGCAACTAGATGGGGAAGATATAATATTAAAAATATGAAACACTTAGAAGGTGGAGTATATAAGACAATACATGCAGGTTTTGATCCAGCAGCAGCGGATAATGATCCTAATGTAATTCTTCCATTAGACGTATTAAGACAATACGAAAAAGAAGGTAAGTTTGGATATCTCCATGATTATTTTTATTCAACAGTTGGAACTGGTACAACTCAAGCAGAAGCAGCAAGAATGGCTAGAGAAATAGTCGAATACTTTAAGGGTGATAAAGTGGATGGAATTATAATGGTCTCTACGTGAGGAACTTGTACGCGTTGTGGTGCAACGATGGTAAAAGAAATAGAAAAAGCCGGATTCCCAATAGTTCAAATGGCTAATCTAATACCAGTAGCTAAAACTGCAGGAGCAAACAAAATAGTTCCTACAATATCCATACCATACCCATTAGGAGACCCAGCTACTACTAAAGAAGAACAGTGGAGATTAAGATATTACAGGGTAGGTGTTGCACTAGATGCATTAACCGAAGATGTTAAAGAACAAACAGTATTTAAGGTGAAAATGTAATAAGAATTTGAAGGCTGACAATATTATAGGATCTCTTAATAGAAGATTAACCTATACACGGTTTTAAGTTTCATAGAAAAAATCTTTTTCTGAATTAAAAATTAAGAATTAAAGATGAAGAATTATGGTTAAAACTCTACCGTCAAAGCCTTTAGAGTTTTCTAAAGTAGATTTTATTTTAGAAATTCACTAAAGTGAATTTCATCCTAAACTCTTCATTCTTAATTATTAATACTTAATTTTTAAGGAATTAGCTATCTTTATAGGAAATTTATTTTCCAAAGTATATTTTAAATTTTTACATTGGATACCTATAATGTTAGCCTCATATAAAATAAATATTGGGGGGCTATTTATGAAAAATATTGAGCCATCAGTAAATAATAAATTATCACCAAAATCAAAGACTGATGAAGTTTTTATTATATCTTTAATCATCACTTTTGCCATTGTACTTTGGGGCATATTAGCTCAAGAAAATTTTGCGAATATGTCTAATAACTTATTTACTTTTTTAACAGAAAACTTCGGATGGGCATACCTTAGTTCAATGCTTGTATTTGTTATTTTTGCTATTGTAGTAGCATTTAGTAAGTATGGCAGGATTAAACTTGGGCCAGAGGATTCTAAACCAGATTATAGTACTATAGCATGGTTTGCAATGCTCTTTGGAGCTGGTATGGGAATTGGCCTTGTGTTCTGGGGAATAGGGGAGCCACTTTCTCATTTTGTATCACCACCATCAGGAATTGAAGCAGGTTCAATAGAGGCAGCAAATTTTGCTATGAAATCATCTTTAATGCATTGGGGATTTCATCCTTGGGCAAATTATAGCATAATAGGCCTTGCGCTTGCTTATTTTCAATTTAGGAAAGGTAAACCAGGTCTTATAAGTAGCATATTTATTCCTTTATTAGGAGAAGAAAGAGTAAATGGGCCTATAGGCAAAATAATAGATATATTGGCTGTATTTGCTACAGTAGCAGGTGTAGCTACTTCTCTAGGACTGGGTACGTTACAAATAAATAGTGGACTTAACTATATGTTTGACATACCTATAAATAACTTAGTTCAATTGATTATAATTGCAGTTATTACAATAATATTTATATATACGGCAGTTAAGGGAATAGAAAAAGGGATAAGTGCAATATCAAATCTAAATTTAATACTTGCATTTGGCATATTAATATTATGCTTTTTAATTGGACCTTCAATTAAAATGATAAATTCACTAACAAGTGGAACAGGAGCTTATATTGGAAATTTTATACAAGACAGTTTGCATTTAGAGGCTTTTGGAGATAATAGCTGGATAAATGGATGGACAGTATTTTATTGGGCATGGTGGATAGCATGGGCTCCATTTGTAGGAATATTTATAGCTAGAATTTCAAGAGGAAGAACAATAAGAGAATTTATACTAGGAGTTATAGTTGCGCCTACAATAGCTTCTTTAATTTGGTTTTCAATTTTTGGAACTTTAGGAATTGATCTAGGTATTACAGGGAAAATACCTCTTAATAAGCTTAAAGAGATAGCAGCAGTTCCTGAAACAGCATATTTTGCTGTAGTTCAAAATTATCCAGTAGGTATAGTTATAGCGGTAATAACTATAGTACTACTTTGCACTTTCTTTATTACTTCTGCAAATTCAGCTACCTTTGTTTTAGGTATGCTGACTTCAAAGGGAGATTTAAATCCTTCTAATACTAAAAAAATATTATGGGGACTAGTACAATCATTGTTAGCAGTAGCATTATTATTATCCGGAGGATTGAAATCACTTCAAACAGCCTCAGTAGTAGCAGCTTTTCCTTTTATATTAGTAATGTTATTAGCTTGTATATCATTATGGAAGGCTTTTAGGGAAGAAAAGATATAAATAGATTATAAAAATTAAATATTTAATGTCTATTTTAATGATTTTATAATGTTCATATATGTCCCATAAAAATAGTAAAATTATATATTTTTAAAATATAAATAAATAATAAGCAATGAAAATAGAGATAAGGTGTGTAGATCTTATCTCTATTTTTTTATGGAACTATTTCAATTAATTACTATATAATTAATAATTCAAATTTAATTATAGATAAATAAAGTTACAACAATACTGAAAATAGGACCAAATATATTGTACAAGCATACTATATCGTAGTATATTCAATACTTTTAATAGATATTGAAATAAATACAAATAAGTTGAAAATGGGGGTAACTATGTTTAAATTAGATGAATATAGCAACTTAATAAATGATGATATAATAAAAAAGATAGATGTTATGATTGAAATTTTGGAAAGATTAGAAGAATATAGCGAAAACTTTCAAGATAAATATGATGATATTTTTCTAGATTCAACATGCCCAACAGGAGCAACAGGTCCAACAGGCCCAACAGGTCCAACCGGTCCGACAGGGCCAACTGGTCCAACAGGACGGACAGGCCCAACAGGTCCAACAG
>NZ_DKLM01000137.1 GCF_002455975.1 Clostridium sp. UBA6640 | reverse complement strand
TATATAGTACAATCCTTCTTTGCTCTTATTCAATTTTTTACAAGATAGAGCTACATTAAAATATATTCTTTTTCTATATGTTTCGTTATATATTTTATTATTCTTCATAAATTTTAATATATATTCACCTAGATATAAAATGCTAGAATTTTTGTTTAACTCTATATATATTTTCATTTTAGTAAGTAATGATTCAATATATTCTATCTTATTTTGTTCTATTGATGATAAATCTAACTTTTCCAATATATAAACTTCAGCCATTTCATAACAAAAATTATTATAATAAAATTCAATAACAATTTTATAAAAATCATACAATATATCTTCTGGTATATTATATGAGTCAATTATGTTTTCAATATCATTAACTTTTAATTTAAATTTTTCTATTGATCCATTCTCATATTTACTTAATTCTGTTATACCACTTTCTACAATTATTGCAGCTTGTTCTTCTTCACTTAAAAGTAGTTCATCTAAAGTTATATGTGGTAGTGTATATGCTCTATCATCTATTATTTTATTTAAGTTATCAGCAATAACCTCAGCTGCATTAATGCTTAATGCAGCTTTCTTATTTTCAATTGCACTAATAAAATTTCGGCTTATATTTTTGCTAGAAAGTTCTTTTTGCGCTGCTTGTATCATTATCCTTAGTTTCTTTACTTTTTCTCCTGGATGTAAAATTTCATTTTCAAAATACATTGTAATTCTCCTCACTCTTCTGGAAGAAATCTAAAGTTCAATATACAATTTTAATATTTTTTAAAAAATACTCCTTTAACCCTTCTCCATAAACTCGCATAAGAATTACTTCTTTCACTTGTTGCTAATTCTACAAAAATTCATCCAGTTATATCTAATTTATTACATTTATTTAATGTAATTCTACATTAAGATAAATAATCCTTTATTTCCAAAACACCTTTATCATTATAAATTTTTAATTTATAGAAATCTTCGGAATATTTCTTTTGTAGTTTTATGCCATTTAAAAATAAGATAGCTTGATTTCAAATAAAAATTTCTATGTAAAATAAAGCAATCATCTCTCTATGACTGATCTGTGAGATAGTTAAATCCTAGAGAGATGATTGCATTTATAATACTATTACACTATAAATTAATTGAGAAAATCTCCGGCTCCTTACGGGTAGGTCCATATTGTTCTTCTAGCTCATGCATATGATAAACATACCCTTGATCATCAAAATATTTTGCCTGCTGTGGACAGCGTTTTAGGCATGCGCAACATTTAATACATGTTCCTGAAACAAGAGCTGGGTCACTTGAATCAATAGCGCCCATTGGACACATATCTGCACATTTTCCACAGTTAATACAGTTTTCATTTGTTTTAGGCTTTACCTTCCGAATATCAATAGGATTTCCTTTGCGGTCCCTTGGAGTATAATATGCATGTAAAGGCATATTTCCCTTTACCTCAAGCAAATCTTTTATAAGCTCCTTATCCCCGGAAAGATGATGGATAATTTTGGCTGTCTTATCTGCAAGGCTGTCTGCAACCCTTAGGTCTTCTGCATCTGGCCTTCCTGCTGCTAACACCTTAGAAAAAGAGTGTTCACCAATAAATGCCCCTGCAGAAATTGCATAAAACTCATTCTTCTCTAACTCTGTTTTTAATTCCATAAGAGCATCATCATAATTTCTATTTCCATATAACACTATCGGAACAGCCATGGCTCCATTCCCTTGTATAGTTTTTATATATGGAAGAATAAGATTTGGCAGCCTGCCTGCATAAACAGGCAGACCAATTACTACTAAATCTGTTTCGCTAAATACTAATTTTCTCATTCTAGCTTTACAAGCTGTAAAATCAATTTCATTTATCGGAAGGTCTAATGCTGTACTAATTCCTCTCGCAACTTGAGTTACTATTGTTTTTGTAGTTCCTGTACCTGAAAAATACACTGCAAAAATTTTTTCAATCTTCATTATACTATCCCCTTTACTACACACATAGTTCCAATTGTCTAATAAATCACTTAATCTTATACAAACTCCATCATATCAGTAAAGGCTGTATTGCTGTAGGAGCTTGTCCGAAATCCCTTATCTGCTAATTAATACCTAATCTAATATGTGAAACACCAGCCCTATCAAGAGCGCACTTCAAGTATGGATATTCCATTTCTTCAGGGTTACAAAATCGCTGTATAAAAAGAATTCTTACCTCTTTTAATTATAATATATATGAACATTTAAATATATATTCCTTATATGTTAATCACCATATTGTTCCAATGTAAATTAGAAAGCATTTCAATTATAAAAAGCCGCCATGAACTGAAATATTTGAATCTAAATATCCTCAATAGACTATGTATCAAAACCAAAAGTCCCTCAAACCTAAAGTTTGAGGGACATATATCACTCTTCAATATTTAATTGAAAATCTTCAATATCCTTAAAATGAAACTATTTCTTTACTCAAATAGATATTTTTGAACTAACATTATAATTCATTTTCATAACACAACTGTCCGCAAGCAGCACTAATTTCAGAACCAAATTGCGTTCTAACAGTTACACTAATACCAGCTTTCTTTAGTGTGCTGTAAAATTGCTTGATAGTACTTGAAGATTGAAATTTAAAAGTTGTTTTATTCGTAGAATTATAAGGTATCAAATCAATGTGATATAGATGTTTCCATGAACCACGATTTTTCAATAAACCTACAACTGCTTCTGCATGTTCTTTCGAATCGTTAATTCCTTCAAGCATAATATAAGCAATAAACACTCGTCGTCCCGTATGAATGATATGCTCATCTAATGTCTTCATTACCTCATTCAATGGAAATCTTTTATTTATAGGCATTAAATTACTTCGTTGACTTTCAAATGGTGAATGAAGTGAAAAAGCCAGATTCACTTGCGGAAATTCTTTGGTCACTCTTTGAATTCCTGGTATAATGCCAATTGTTGAAATAGTAATTCTTCGTTGACTTAGCCCAAATAATTTTTGATCAGTTAAAATTTTTACTGCATCAAATAACTCTGGATTTGCAAAAGCCTCACCCATTCCCATAAATGAAATACTATTCAATCTATGGTCATTAAAATAGAAATACAGTAATTGGTCAGTTATCTCATCAGCAGTAAGATTGCGTTTAAATCCAGCACTTCCCGTTGCACAAAAACGACATCCAAAACCGCAACCACATTGGGAAGAAATACAAAAGGATTCCCACCCCTGTTTATACTTTAGTCCAACAGCTTCTATTCTTTCTCCATCAGCCAATTCGAATAACAATTTTTGAGCTTGTTTAGAACCTTGTGAAAAAATAGGTATTACACTAGATACATTATTCCCAAACTCATTCACTAAAGCTATTCTTAACGCTTTTGGTAATATATGCATATCATCAAAATTGTCTATTCTTTGATGAAAAATAGCTTTTGTAAGCTGCTCATATCTATAATCAGGTAATTTTAAATTTGATACTATTTGTTTTATTTTTCCATATTTTGTTTTTATCTCTTTCATATAGGCTTTCTCCTCACTATTAATAGTTAAGAAGCAAAGCCATCNNGTATGATTAGCGACTTATACTACTCCATGCAAACGTCGCCCAAAACATCTGGCTTTGCATGGAGCCTATTGTGTATTACTTCTATATTTTCACTAAACATATTAATTGCCATCTCTCCCTTTACAATTTTATTATTTTTGTTGCAACATTTTCACAAAATGCACTATCATGCTCAACGAACAAAATTGTAGGTTCATGTTCAATTAACAATTTCTCAATTTGCATACGAGAAATGACATCAATAAAATTCAATGGTTCATCCCAAATATACAAATGTGCCCGTTCACACAAACTTTCGGCAATCAATATCTTTTTCTTCTGTCCTCCACTAAAATCTTCGATATTCTTTTCAAACTGTTCTCTTGAAAAATCAAGTTTTCTAAGAATTGATTTAAATAAACTCTCGTCAATACAGTGTTTATCTGCATACTCAGATAAGTTACCATATAAATCTGAAGTATCTTGTGAAACATAGGAAATGATTAACTTATTATTCTTTCTTACAATTCCACTATGAGGAATGTCTTCTCCATAAATTAATTTCAATATACTTGATTTTCCGCTACCATTCTTTCCTTGAATCCCAATTCTTTCACCTTGCTCTATAGTGAAGTTTACTCCTTCACAGACAATTTTATCATCATATTCAATTGCAACGTTTGTAAGTTCTACAAGCTTTTTATCATGGAAAGTAAGCGGTGTTATTTTCAAATTTTCATTAGACTCAATATTTTTGAGAAGCTTTGATTTTTCCTCAATCATGTTTTGTTGCCTAGCTTCTATATTTTTAGCACGCTTCATCATTTTTGCAGCTTTATGCCCAACATATCCTTTATCTAATTTACTCCCAGAATTAGTAGTTCCATGCTTGGTACTTTCAACACTATCCGACCACGTAGATGTACGTTTTGCCGAGCTGGAAAGTCTGCTAATATCCTTTTTCAATTTTTCGTTTTCTGCTAGCTCAAAACCATCTTGTAATTCTTTGTTTCTCCACCATGAAGAAAAATTTCCTTTTTGTATTTCAATAGTAGTTTTATTGATAGACAAGATATGGTCAACACAATTATCCAAAAAAGATCTATCATGTGAAATCAGAATAAATCCTTTCTTTTTTTTCAAGTAATTACATAGTTTTTGCCTAGCTTCAGCATCCAAATGATTGGTAGGCTCATCAATAAGCAAGAAGGAGTTCTCCTTCAAAAACATAGCAGCTAATAGCGTTTTGGTCTGCTCTCCTTTAGATAGTGTATAAAACTGTCTATATAAAGCATCGTAGTCCATATCTAACAAAGATAATTCTTTTACTATTTCCCAATCCATTGAATTTGGACTAATCTCCCTTATGACATCTATGGTGAAATTGTTTTGCTCCTGCACCTCATAAGGAAAATATTCAAAAGTCACATCACCTGAAATGTTTCCATTATATTCGTATTTCCCAAGCAATAGATTTAGAAAAGTAGTCTTTCCTCTTCCGTTTCTTCCAGTAAAGCCTAATTTCCAATCGGTATCAATTTGAAAATTTACATTTTCAAAAATATTATCATAGCTACCTTCATAAGCAAAGGTTAGGTTTGTAACATTTATTAAAGACATATTTTTGTCCTCCTTTGTATTTAATAGTATAAATAACAAAGTCGGAACAATAGGCGACCTTGTTATTACTCCATATAAGTGTCGCCTTCAGTATCCGACTCTATATGGAGATTATCATGTGTTAGCAAAGTATCTTTATTTGTCATAATATTATTTTTCCTCCTTATTAGAATTATTTATAAAAAAATAAGAGCCGCAAGAATTAATTATTCTTACAGCTCATAGATATACGTAGTTAAACTAATCATTATAGCATAACACAAGTGTATATATTAAGAGAAAAACGAATAACTTTCTTGCATAAGCACAACAAAAAACAGAATATACCTGTTTATCTTTGTATTAAATGTACTTTAAAAATTAGCAAGAAATTTTAATCATTTTTTCACCTCAAATTTCATTTTCTTATCATTATACCACAATACATCTAAAAGGTCAATAAAAAGTGAATCAAGAAAATCTATTTCTTCTCTATATTTGCAACACACTCTACATGTAAAGTTGATTAATCCACTGAACATAGCTTCTAGTTTCACAGGACGCACAAATTACAGTCGGAGAAGTGCCTAAAATTGTGGATTCCTATATAGTTTTCTATTTTTTCATAAATCCAAAAAATTTAAAATTGCCATCTTCGCATTCCGTAAGCTCATAAGGATTAGTTTGTGCAGACCACTTCCTTGCAAATCTATTCTTTCCTGCCGGATATAGCAAGTGATGTACATCTCCATTAAAACGCACAAATTCCAATCCTTCTTCTCCTAATTCCAAAACTATCTTGTCTTTATAATATACTCCTTCATATTTCGAAAGTGCAGCTCTGTCTAATTTAACTTCAGGAATTCTTTGCGGTTCCTCTGTTTGTCCAGTAAAAAGAATCTCCGTAATAGCATTACCAATCTGATAATTATTTCCGCATTCCAAATTGGATAATACAACAACACAGATATCATCATCATAAAAATCTTGCCTATAGGTCATAACACCTAAATGATCTCCTCCGTGATAGAATCTTGTCCTTCCATACACTTTATCCTTGTTTAATCCATAGCAGTAGCCTTCTTTATTTTCAGTAAAAAATCGATTATACGTATTATATGATAAAAACACTCTGTTTTTCATACAGTAATACCATTTGCATAAATCTCCAAAATTCGATAGTACAGCTCCTGCACCCACACTGAATTTTTCATTATAGTACTGGCACCTTACTATTTCATTTCTATCCATCTGGTATGGAAAGGCCTTGTTCTTTATAATAATATGTCCATCATCCAAAACAGTATTTTTCATGCCAAGAGGATCAAAAACATATTTTTTTAAAGCGTCACCAAAATTTGTCCCAACTATATTTTCAATTGCCCATGCAAGTATGTTGTAGTTTGCATTATTATATTCGAATCGGCTTCCGGGTTCAAAACTTAATGCCCTTTTTATGAATTTATTAAAGAACTCCTGACGATTGAAAGTACTTCTATCATAAATCTGAAAAAAGTCATCCTCCCAGTTATAGAACTGGTGAAGTCCTGAAATGTGTGATAGCAAATGATGAGCTGTAATCCTGTCATCAATGTGAAATTGCTTTGGTAAATAAAAATTTATCGGTTTATCAATATCTATCTTTTTCTGATCATATAGTAACATTACTAAAAATGCAGTAAACTGCTTAGACATTGATCCCAGAGTATAGCATGTATCTTTATTGTTTGTAATACCATATTCATGGCATGCCATACCAAATGATTTATTAAATATAATCTCACCTTTATTCAAAACACCTATTGTACCTGAGAATGGCCATATTTTTGTATATTTATCTAAGTATTGATCTATAGATTTAACCTTCATAAAAATCTCCCCCTTTTTAATTAATTTTATAT
Source organism: Clostridium sp. UBA6640 (assembly GCF_002455975.1). Classification (GTDB taxonomy): domain Bacteria; phylum Bacillota; class Clostridia; order Clostridiales; family Clostridiaceae; genus Clostridium_J. The sequence goes on along the minus strand of NZ_DKLM01000137.1, from coordinate 22,522 downwards.
TAGATGGATGAAGAATGAAATCACTGAAACCCCATGTAATACTTTTTTAGAGAGCATTATATGCATTGTTACTTATTTATTCATCCAAAAGTCAATAAAGAGTGAATCAGTAAAATCTATTTCTTCTGTATATTTGCAACTCACTCTACATGCCTTGAGAAGAGAATAAGAACGCCGTTTTGGCTGTAGTACATGATTATGAAAAAGCTATATCTTGTGGTTTTTTTACCTAAAAGATAGCTTACTTAAAACAATTTATTTATTATGTTATTTCTTTTATCACATACAGTATGTTCTCATTTTTTAATTTATAAGGTATCATTAACCTTAAAAACTTCTACTCCATTATGAAATCAAGTTCCCAATTACCTTTTATTTCTATAGGCGCATCAGCTTTTTTATGTCCATAAAAAGATTCTATTATTAATATATACTTACCACCTGAACTTAATTGTTTTTTATTAATAACTAAGTTTGCTATAAACTTTCTGTTACTTAAATCTTGGCTTTCTATTTCTGTTAATAAGTTATTCTCATCATCAATTTCGAAGCTATAATTCTCCTTTGAAATTGATTCAATTTGAATTTCTCCATTATTAATTTCATTATCTGAACTATCAGTAATTTTAAACTTACCTATGGTTAAAGCTTCAATAACATTAAATGGAGCTTCATTTATATTTTTTAAAGTAACTTCTATTGGCAATAATACCTTGTTTGATTCCACAATAGAATTTGATACTTTTATATCAATTTCTTCTGTAGCTTGTACATACTCTGCTCCAGTTATAGCACCATTCCAATTAGCAATATCTTTGAAAAATCCTTTTATAGAATTTGCTAAAGTAGAATTATTTACTGCAATTAAACCAATTGATAGCACAAGTGCAGCTGCTAACCCTGCTACTCTCTTAATGTACTTATTCATTTTATTTTCCCCTTTGATTTCTGAACTCGCTTTTTGTATTCCTATCTTACTTCTTTCATGTAACTCCTTTGGAATCTCAATGTTATCTAATTCTCTTTCAATTATCCTTTTCATAAAAATTAACCTCCTCAGCTTTTTTTCTAAGTTTACCTAATGCTCGGTATAAAATAGATTTTCCAGTCCCTAACGGCAGTTCTAATATCTCAGATATTTCTTTAAAGGTATACTCATAATAATATTTTAGGATAACAATACTTTTTTCATTTTCATTTAATGTATCCATAAGTTCATTTAATGTTAATTTAAGAGGAGTATCTTCATCATAAAACTCGGTATATTCTACATGCTCTGGATTTAATTCAACTACTTTTTGCATTTTTCTTATATGGTCAATTGCACAATTAATTGTAATCTTTGTTAACCATGTTTTAAAATACTCTGTATTCTTTAAGGAACTCAAATTTTTGAATGAGCGGTAGGCTGCTTCTTGAATTACATCTAAAGCATCTTCTTTATTTTTCACATATAAAAAAGCAATTCGATATAATTCTTCTTCATATGTTTGAAAAAGCCTTAAAAATGCTTTGTCATTACCCCCTTGAGCTTTTTTCACCAATTTATCCATATTAATCACCTTTCACCTTACTTCCTTTGTCTTTATGTTTTACACTTATTAGACGACAATAGTTTCAGTTTGGCTTAACAATTTAATAAAAAAATAAAGAGTAAAATAAAATGCTAAATTATCATTCTTATTTTACTCTTTATTTAAATATACAATAAAATATATTATTTGCTTAGAACAATTTAAGTACAAACTCTCCTTATTACTTTCTACTTAACAACACACAGCATTCCACCTGTGCCGTCTGTGGAAACATATCTACTGGGTGTACTTCTACAGTTTCACAGTCTAGGTCATTTAGAATTTTTAGATCTCTTGCAAGGGCTGCTGGGTCACAGGATACATAGACTATTTTTTGTGGTGACATTTTAGCTATTGCGTGGAGCAGTGATTCTTCGCATCTTTTTCTTGGCGAGTTTAGTTCTATAATTTAAATTTACTTAAGATCTAATTATGAACTGTACCTTATATAATTCTTTCTTTCCAATTCTTTTTCTTTTCTACCTCTTTCTTTTTGTCTCTAAGCAATTTTTCTATAGACATTTGCTTAATAAAATTGTATAGATGCACTATTTCTTTAGATATTTTATTTTTTCTTCTTGAATATAGCCCATATCTTCTAACAGTCTTAAATCCTTTAGGAGATATATGTTGAGTTATTTTACCTATGAATTCTAATACATTCATAGTAACTCGTATTTTATGTCCGTCATCATGATCCTCATACCAAAACGTAATTTTTTCCCCATCATATTCTTCTATTCTATATTCTGCTATCGCAGCCCTTGCAAGATATCTACCTATATATTTAACAGCTTGTCTTGTATCACCTAACTTTCTCTTAGCATATTTTTTTGTTGCCTTTCAGCCTATTTTAATGTATAAAGTCTTCCACATCTATTGTAAAACTTCCTTTTGCATGTAAAAGGAAGTTTAGTTACACTACCACAATCCTCACAAATGTACTCAGCAAATCCATTTTTAATATCACTGCAACCAATAGGCTTATTTATACTACCAATGTCATCGAAGGATTTAATCGGCAGCTCCGTAAGGTACAAAAAGCAAGGCCGTATTTCCGACAGACGACAGCCTGCTAAAATGCTGTACCTGGCAACCATGGATATCACTAAGAAATGGACTGGACACCGCCAGGACTGGGGACAAATTCATTCCCAGCTTGAGATATTTTTTGAAGAACGCTTATCCTAAAACATGGTATTTAGGACTGCCTAAGGGAGTTTTACTTGACAACCCTAAAAACAGTTTTATAATACAAGCATGGGCAAGAACCAGCGAAAAATTGCCTTGCCCATAAGTAACTATTAAAATTTTATATCAGTTTTTTGCATTTGCACAGACTTTGAAACGGTCTCGCAAATATTAATAACTACAATTCTACTTCTTGAGTTTTAACAGAATTTGCTACAATCTCTAAAATAATTCTATTATCTGATGGCTCATAAAAAGTTACTTGAACAGCTTCGGCCACTTCTTCTTTGGTTCCTCCGCATTCTAATATATCTGCAATTAATTCATCTAATAAATCTGACTTATTTAAAATCCTAATATCACCTATTTCTTGATTGGTTGATTGTCTGTCTTTTAGTCGCCAGCATTCCTCAAAAATTAACTTCAATACTTTTGCATTCCACTTTTCTATTACAATTTCAGCTTCATTCCTAAATATTTTTATACTTTTGATAATGCCATCAGACAAACCTAAATGATTTAAATTATCCATTACTTCCTCCTGCCTAATCTGGAAAATCTTCTCCGGGTAAGATAGAACTATTAATAGCAACAACGGAAGTATCGTTAGCATCGCAGTAACGGCGGCCTCCCCGTTTATTCCATAGCCACTCCGCCAAAGCCATTAAATCCAGCATACATAAGCGCAGTAATGACTGCACATTCCACAAAAGCAAAAATCAAATTTCAAAGAACCCCAATCATTATTCATTGATACCCACCTCCCGAAAATATAAAACTTCCATATTACCGCTCAATAAAAATTTTCTATGGCCTTGTTTTCTTCCCTTTACAGGAACTACTGCTCGTTGTCTTGCAGGTCATACTTTTAAAACTACATAACATGAAGATCTAAAAAAACTAAAGTTATATGATTCTCATCAATTTTCTTAATATAGAATCTGGCTGTTAAATCGCTTAATTCTCCATTTAAAGGGACATAATCATAATGCACCATACCTAACAAACTTTTATCCTTGAAGTTCCAGTCAGTGCTCACTTCAATACCATTTATTATTTTATCCTTCTCTTTATTATCGAAAATCGAAGTAACTTTATAATCCGCAAAACCAAACATATCTTTTATTTCTTCCCGAGTATGGCCAATAATACCATATCCATATACAGCTTGCTCTAATAAGTCAGGTGTCCATGCTCCCTCCTTATCAGTGAGAAACATAGCAAGTGCTTCCTCATATTTTTCAACAGCTAACAGCTCATTCCACTCAATAATTAGATTTTTTATTTTTTGTTCATTTGCATCAATAGGTAATATCTGCATTTTATATCTCCCTTTCGCTAAAATAAATTTCCCGTACCTTTGTTTTAATTCGTCTATAAGAGCGAATACTCATAATGTTCACCTTTTATCAATAAGGCAAATTAAATCAGCCCAACAAACGGGAAATAATCAATTCCAATTCAGCGTTTTCCTGCTTGAGAATGTCGGAAGAATTTTCTCCTACAACTTTTGGTAAGTGATTTCTTTCCCCTTTTTTCGTTGGCGTAGGCGGTGCAGGCTCGCCATCCAAAATGTGGAGAAGCAACATTCTGTCAGATGGATTTATCTGCTTAACAGCTTCTTTTACTATCGGATATATATTTTCCGCTAATAATCTCTGCATAACTCTAAACTGTCCGAATAGCCGTCCTTTTTCCGGGACATTCTTTAGATTTGAAAGCAAAAACACAATTCCGTTCATTTTATGAAAACATGCTATATTTACAATAATATCTACAACATGCTCCATCCACGAAAGTTCAAAACACCAATCATCTAACATATTTATAAACAATAAAATATCATTAAGCGAAAATAGCTGAGGATTATTCAAAAATTCATCTTCTATGTCCCAAAAGTCTTGAAGAGTATCCATATCATCTCCCTCTTCATCAAAAATTGCCACTTTTTCCGTATGTACACCATTGAAAAAGTCCATTTTTTCTTTTAAAGACATGGTTTTATATGTACCGGCTTTATAATCGCTAAATTTTTCAATCAGCTCTTCATAATCAATATCATTCATTTAACAATCTCCCATTCCGATTTGCTGAATTGCTCCTTCTCCACCAAAGGCGTACTAAGCAAATTATAAATTTCCTGTAGCTTTGTTTTTAGTTCGCCTACAGGAGCGAATGCTCATTTTGTTCACAATAAATCATCGAAAATGAAGTGAACAGTTATGCCATTAAGCAAAATTCAAATCTTAGAAGCCACGATTTCCTTTATATACCAATCACCTCTTGGTGAAAGAACTGGATAATAGGACCGTTCAGATGCACTTATTGATTTCTCATTTCCCCAAATATCTATTATTTTACACCATATATCAATGCCAAAGGTGAAATAAACATTGTCTACATCCTTGGGGATATATTCCTCCTGATGTCCAATGATTCTCCATTCCCCTTCAATTTTTCGGTCAAACAAACCATACGAATCCAAAATCAATAAATCAATTAGTCGCGAAGATTGCTCTATACCTTGTTCATTGATGTGGGGTTCCGATGATATATAATCAAATATTTCTGCAACATGTCCTGTCATTATTTTTGCTATAATTCTTCCAAAACAATAAGTTTGCTCGTTAAATTGAAAACAAAATATATCTCCGGGCTTTATAAAGCGCAGCATTGTCCGAGGTTTTTTATCCCAGCCCCATATTTTTATTTTGGTCATCTATAAATTTCTCCTATCTCCGACTTTCATATTTCTAAATTTGAGGTTTATCCACCTATTATATACTATGAAAAATTTAATTTCCTGTAGCTTTGTTTTAATTCGCCTACAGGAGCGAATGTTTATAATCTTACCGAAAAATTGGAGTTTCACGACTACACATAATGCTCATTTTGTTTGCCATCACTACCCAATAAAACACACTACAAATTTTGCTTCAGCTCATAATAATTCCTCCCAGCTATGGGTCTTATTATTACATCGTTGTCATATACCTGTTTTGCTTCTTTTATTCATCAGATAGGCTTAAGAAATCCAGTGTACTATCAATCACTTCTGTAATGCTATTTGCTACATATATAATTCTATCGGGGTCATGAATGTAGCAAATAATCTGCCCAACCTCACCTTTGTTAGCTGGAGTGAAATCAATCATTAAGTAGATGCTACCAGACGCTTGAGCAAAGGGTATCCATTTCTCATTGAACAAATAAGGTTTTATTCTTTCATCCGCCATATTTGCTATGTCTTGTTCTGAAAAATATTCAGGGAAGTCACTTAGCAAGGCATTTTTATTTTGAAAATACTCTTTTTTCGCAGCTATCTCTTCAAGTGATAAAAGTGTAAAGTGAAATTCACAGGCACCAATATCTATAAAGAAAATATCGAAAAACTTACTGCCATTTTTATATTGAAACAGAGCTTTTAAATCAGATGGCAATGTAACATCAAATTTTTGCTCAAACGTCTGTATTTGCATTTTAGTCGCTCCGTTTACTTCTTGGTATTCTTCAAAATACTCTTCGCCTATAGGGTCATCAATCTCTAATTCCTCAAAATTCTCACACACAAACTTTTCTATTTGATTTATTTTTCTTATCAAATCTACCATGTTACCCCCTATTATATAAATTTCCTGTAGCCTTGCTATAATTCGCCTACAGGAGCGAATGCTCATAATCTTACCAATAGACTGGGACTTTGCATTTTTAGCTCATATTCAAAATCAGTTCTAACTTTTCCTGAAGTCTTTGGGGCAAGATACTCTTATCCGCCCCCATCTCCATTAACCGCTTAACCAAGGATCTCTCTTCAATCTTAGAATTTGTCCCAACACAAGGAAGCAAAAACCAAAGGATAGAGCGCCCCCTTTTGTTCAGAATGTTTACGTTGAGACTTTGCTCTAAAATAAGACGAAATACTTGACAGGCCCCTGGCTGGTTTATATCTCCTGCAAGATAATGAAGTGCTGTATTACCGTTGTAGTCTTGAATATCCACATCTATACCACGCTGGATGAGGTCAATAGCAATATCAAATTTGTTGTTTGTTGAAATGCTTTCATGGAGCATACTTTTGTGAAACTGCTGCCTTGTATAGTTAATATCTGTAACATAGTCAATCTTCTCAGCATATTCTTGAAAACCATAGACATAAACAGCTATGGCATTATAGCACGCTTCATTCGGATTTACAGTTGGCGGTTCTTCTTTTTTTACGAAAAGACCGGGGGTTATTTCATCAAAAAGCTCCGTTCTGATTTCATCAAAAAGCACCTTTTCTTCTGAACTTATATAACTTTCCGTCTTGGTAGGTTTCATATTGTCTCCCATTTTATCCTCCTCACTTTCCATTTATCTTCATGTGAGATTATATAAATTTCCTGTAGCTTTGTTTTAATTCTCCTACAGGAACAAATACTTATAAAGCCCGTACTACTCAATCATTTTATTCTTCTGGAAATGTAGCGAGAAATTTGAAACATCCAAATTCATTATTTTGAACTTCCTTAATATCACCCTCATATTTTAGCTTTCCAACCACGATAGCAGTATTATAGAAATCGTCTAATCCATTCGAATAGTTTGCTTTAAGCTTTTCAATATAAAATATGTCAGTTTGAGCGAAAATCTCCTCTATTGACTTTGACGGTGACATATTTGCAATCGCAACTAAAAAATCCTCGTCATAAGTATTTACTCCAAAATCAATTCCAAGTTCAGAACCAATACAATCAACTTCTAACAACTCGTAATCCTTTTTCAGATATTTATTGAGTAATTCTTGTGATTTGCAGTTACCAACAAAAATAGAAACATATTCGTCATTACTATATGTGTAATTTTTCTGTTCAACTTCTCGCATGTTCAACCTCCTAAATTCCCTTAGCTTATATAAACAGCCTGGGTTCAAAACTACTTGATAAATTCTAATTTATACTTCAATCATAGATATAAAATTCAAGACCATCTTCTGGTTCCCCAACTTGAAAACCTAATAATTCAGAAGCTCTACTTTTAAACAATTCAAACCATAAGTTCCATTCTTCTTGAGGTAATTTAGCATAGAACTGTAGTCCGCTAGGCTCAACAGATGCTTCTATCAGCTTCCCATCATTGCCATACCATTGTGGACAGCTATTCACAAACCCATTCCAAAATGGCATTTCAAAATATAACTCATTCAATTTATCCCATATTTCGGCTGGTGCAGTATAATGTATATTCAAATTATGATTATGTATATTCATTGTCATCCTCCTCTTTAAATTGCAATTTGTCAGTTTCCGATTATGATTCGATATAATCTAATATTGCCTTAAGGTATTTAAGTGTTTGTGAAAGTAGCATCTTTTGTCTCCCATGTATCCCGAAAGTTCCCATCAAATAAGATTTCAAATGGAATCACATATTCCACTTCATACGACGTATTCATTACCTCAACAACTGTAATTTTCTACACACGCACATTTCCTAAGAATCAATACCATATACTCCTACACCTTATTGTACTTTTTGGGATCTCTGATTATATAAATAATCATTCTTTCGTGCGGTCTTGTCTTAAATCTATATGAGTACTTAAAAATTCAAAATACTTAGGATTATCTTCATTAAAAAATTCTTCGCCTTCAAACATATATGCTCTTAACATATATTCCAAGGCGTTTTTTTCATCACCTATCTCCAAGCAGCTTTCACCAAGTCTAAGCATGACAAATGGATTACCATAGCCTTCACCAGAAAGATTTCCTCTTGCAGCATCAAAACATTGATATGCCTTATCAAAGTTATTCTGAATAAAATATATATCGCCTATGGAAGCCAAAAACCATACAGTTTCACTATAAAATTGTTGCGGGTGGGGAATAAGACTTAATGCTTCTTTCCAAACTTTTAAAGCTTCATCATATTGTTTGCTATCATAAAAACCATTACCAATTTCAGCAAGTTCCTCTATCTTATTTTCGATTTTTTCAGATAATTCATCCATTTCAGATTTCCTCCAATTCTGATTTGTCGCATTGTCAGATTATATAAATTTCCTGGAGCTTTATTTTAATTCGCCTACAGGAACGAATATTCATGCCCCCACTAACAAACCGTAATTTTTAGCTTTTGGGTGAAAAATACCAACAGAAGGATATTCCCGTTGAGATTTCATGGCTTTTCTCTGATACAAAATCATATTCGCTTAAATCAACAAATTCATTTATAGCAGGTTCTAATTCCTCCAAACAGCATATTTCATCACAGTGAGCACTAATTCCACTGAATGTAACTTCGCCCTCAAATGTAAAAGGGACATCCTCTCCATAGGTTGCATCCCAAAACACATTGGCGTTTCCGCTCCATCTCATATAAAAGATATTGCCCATTCTTTTTATAAATTCAATTTTCCCACTGGTCACTTCCTCATGCTCGAATACATATAGCGTCCCTGCTTCTTCGCCCTTCTCATTCTGGGAAGCATCCCATTTTTTTGTTAACCCATCTATCGATTTCCATGACCTTATATCAAGGGAAAATCCATTATTATGATAAAGATTCGGAGCAATCATTTCACAATCCTCCTCACCGCTGTCCTCGTCTGTGAATATAAGTTTTCCCTCTGACATTTCTACTTCTATGTGCCACAAAAACGAAGGAACTTTCTTATATCCCATTCTCTTATTCATTGCTCCATCTGCAAATGCTCCGGTAAATACAGCAGATCTCACATCAAATTCTAAATCTCCTAATTTGAACATCCTTTTCCCGTCCTTTCTTTTCAAATACCTTCCACCGTATATTCTGATTTATTGTTCTATCTTGTTATATAAATAAGCATCTATATATAATTTTTATAATCTAGCAACATTGCCAATCATATATTACTTTTGAAAAATCCTTATTCTTCAAAGCATCCTTAGGAATAGAAAAAACACAGTTTCCAGAATCTCCAAACATAATACCACATTCATCATCTATATCCAGCTGCAATAAAAGAAAATCTTCATCATTAAAACCTAAATAATCATGTTGCACAAAATAAGGATAACCTCCAACTCTGCTGTTACAGCTATAACAATCCTCACTCAGTTTCTCATATTCTTCTTCTGAAAGCTCATTCTTAAAAAGCGTTTCAAATAACTCTAATGAAGAAGATATAGGCATTTCCCTTGTTTCAAAGTACATTTTTCCGTTATTTGAAAAAGGTAGACCTTGCTTATATCCTTCATTATTTTCATAAGGATTTTCCTTTATTAATTGTGTTTCATTCTCTTCATGATTTTCTATATATTTTACAACAATAGGACTTTCCAATCCAAACATATCATCATTTGCAACAAAAAACTGTAATAACCCTTTTTGGGGTAAATTATCCAGCTTTTCAAGGTCTGATAGATTTATCTGTGCTAAAAATAACATAGGTCTTCCCTCTTCATCTACTGGATACTCTTCAATATTTTTCAAATATGGACATCCACCTAATTTACTCTCCCAGGGTTTTACTTCTTCACATTTAAAAGTTATCTCATTACTATACCTAAAAGTTCTTTTTATTATATTTTCATGCTCTTTTAAAATCTCAGGAATTTCATACTTAATCATTTTATTTCCTCCAATAAGTTTCAATTTCATCCATATTTACTACCTATCTTCTCCACGGACCTTTTTGTTCTTGCGTTCTTCTAATTCCTCAATTTGTTTCATCAAACAATCCGAAAAACTCCCCTCTATTGAAGTTGTTTTCCCTGTCTGATAGTAATCTAATATGACAATATTACCCTTCTTATCAAAACAGAATATTTCGTCACCATTTCCAATAATGGATAAGAAAGGAATGTAGTCTGTAAATCCTGCTTCATGTAATTCCTTTGTCTTGACACGGATATCTAAAAAATCTGGTATTTCTTTTGCTATTCCATAAACAATGATGCCACGACAAAAAGACCAAAACGGACCAATATCAAACTGCTTTGCTTGCGACCAAACTTCTTCTCTCACATTCATATATAGTCCGCCTAGCGGTGACATGGTAAACTCTCTAAACTCCTGCGGTAGCATACTTCCAATACTTTTTTCGAATGCAGATATGTCCGATTCAGATGGTTCATTCCCCATACAGGCAACCACCTGATATGTGTTTTTGTCATAGTTACGGAAATAATCATAAATTTTCTGTAATGCCATTTTAATTCTCCTCCTTCAGCAAATATAATTTTCCTGTATCCTTTTTAATTCTCCTACAAATTCTTACTTCTAAACTATCAATCCAAATATGTGTCTAAACGCTGAATAAACTTTAAAAATGTATTCCCTAAAACAATCTTATCTTTATCAGACATTGGAACCGCCGGAACAACAAAATAATTTCCATTTGTATCCACTCCAAATAATTCACCACCACCGGAAGAACCTATAATGCAATGATTGGGAAGAAATTCATTTATACAATAGTCCTCGTTTATTTCTTCTAATTCTTCTAATGGAAATAATATCAACCATGCTCCTTTGCCGATACTACCTTCCCCACCATTATATTTTTTCATAAACTCAATGTAATCTTGAGGCAAGCTGATTCCATTTGTAGATAGGATTTCAGCGTCACCATTAAAATCTACTAAGAAATCATAAAAATACTCCATTATCTACATCTTCTTGTTGTACTTCAAAACCCTTTTAATAAAATAAATTTTACGTCAATAACTTCATTGATAGATTGAAATTAATATCATAATTCAAAATAAAATTTAATGTTTGATTTCCCTATTTAACATGTCATCATAGTTTTCTTTGTAGTTATCAAATGCTTCAAATGGATATTCAGCATTTTCTAAAAGATAAACCAAAGTTTCAGATAAAATTTCTGCAAAAATCTCAACTACACAATAAGCGGATTTTTTGTTGCTAATATACAAAATGCTTTCGTATAGTATTTCGTTTAAGTCTGCAAGAAGTTCTCGTTCAATTTCTGGTGAGTAAAAAATTTCTTTCAATTCTTTCAAACATATAAAAATTTCATCAAATTTTTGTTGCAACTCAGGTAAATTCTTAAATCCATATCTTAAATCATATCTATATCCCTCTGAGAAATTATCGTTTCTCCCTGCATGAACGGCTATTTTCAACCTTGCTTCTGCTTTTGTCATTTATATTCACCCACTTTCCTGCTTGTCAATCACCAACACTCAGTGAATTTTTATTTATTGCTCTGTTAGATCATACAAAACTTCTATAGTTTTATTTTAATTCGACTACAGAAGCGAATGCTCATAATGTTGCCATTAAAGATAATCCATCATAATGCAATAACGCTATTTGAAACAGCCTTAGCCATCTTATCTTCAATTTCTTCAATACTATCTCCAGACATTATATAGTCTATGACATTACTTAAAGGTAGAGACTTATGAAGTAATTCTATATAGTAATCCGCTTTATTATCTTCGCCGCTTTCAAAGCTGTCTTTTATCATCGTTATTAAGATTATTATTTCGCTTCTCTCTAAACCTTTGATACAAGGTGGTTCTGGAGTTATTGCAGTCATTGCTAAGTTTTCTAAGTCAGTCCATCCCCAATATTCAGCAAACTCCATTTCATTATGCTCTTTACCCGTAATTTTACTAAGTTCAGCTAATTCCTTGCTACAATTCCCGCTTTCTTTATCAACAATATAATTAATTATTTTCATAACTATTTCGAGCTTACCTTCATCTATTTGAGGAAATTCCAACTCTTTTCTCATATGATTACAACTCCAATCCATATTTATAATTTCGCCAAATAGCCTGCACTTCAAATTGAAATTTGTTAACTCCCGATTCTGTGAGAATTACAAATTACCACATGGAATTTTAGATGACTGATATGACTGTATCAACTTGTCTAACCAAGATGTTGTGACACCAAGCTGCATACTATCAAAAATCAGTCCGAAATCATCCGATATGCAGGCAGCTAAATCACTATTTTGAGATAAATTATACACTTGCAAAAAAGCTTTTTTTCTATATTCATCAGAAAAGTATTTCGATTCTTCTGAATACTCTTTTTTCAATTTTAATTGCTCTATTTGATTATGAAGATTTATCCAGTTAGACTCAAACCATTCGCAATCACGCAGGTCTAATATGGAATCACAATCTATTTTGTCAAACATTTCTTGGTTTATTTTCTCTAATAACTCATTAAGCATCATCTTTACCTCCCCCCTCGTCTTTCACTTAACTTATAACCGTAGTAATGATACAAACTCAATCCCATTTTCCTTGGCATACTTTTCGGCCACTGAACCCGGAGTACCTTTTATTTTAAAACCTGGAACAACCTGTTGACCTTTTATCTTGAAAGCGATTTTTTCGGGGCTAGTGTACTCTCTTATTTCCATAAACCCAACAGATTCTTTGCCGAATTCCGTAACACTTGCTGGAATTGTAAGTTCAAGGAGCGAGGGACAATGAAAAAACGCCCAGTCGTCAATGTTTGTAACACCATCCTCAATAACAATTTCGGTAAGAACCTCACAGTCGGCAAAAGCCTCGTATGAATTTGTCACGCTATTTGGAATAAAAGCATATTTAATGTATTCAGAACCGCAAGACACATGAGAAATATCTTCAGTACATTGTGGAAAAATTAAACTTTCAAGCTTGGTGCCTTCAAATGCCCATGAAAAATTCCGCACTCTGGGTGGTATATCAACACTTTCCAGAGAATAACAGCAGTTAAATGTATAACTCATATCAACAAGGCTTTTCGGAAGAGTAACATCTTCAAGCCTCTCGCAGCCATGAAAAGCGCCAACTACCGACATTACACCTTCTGGAATAACTACTCTTTTTAGCTCATAAAACCCATCAAACGTACTGTCAAGTGAAACGACGTTTTTCCCATCGATGACAGCCGGAACAACGATATTAATATTATTACCGTTATAACGCAAAATCTCTATCCCGCCGTCAATCGGAGTATATGTCCATAAGCTATCCGAGCTTGTAAAGATTTCAACATCTTCATCCTCGTATTTATAGAACCAGTCGTAGCTTTCTCCAGTTCCGTATCGTCCTCTCCCATCACTATAATAAGCTCTCATTGTAAAAACCTCCAATGTTATATTTAAAGGGCGAAAAATCTATTCTGTTTTTTCGTAGGCCTTATTCAAACGTCAAGATTCATACTCCGAAGGAAGACATGGGACTATCCTTTGCCTTTCTTCGAAAATATAAATTTCCTGTAGCATTGTTTCAACTCACCTACAGGAGTGAATGCCCATAATCTTATTGATATAATGTTAATCTAAGCAGTCCAGTAAGCAAAGTAACTTTCTTTCTCAACATCATTCATGGCCTCGTCTATTGACATAAAAACACCGCCTCCAGTGCAAAACTCACCTTTTTGGGTCAGGCTGTCAAACCATGTGTAATAGCAAAGACATTCTACATCCTCCGCTATTTCTGGAGGATCTTCATAATCTCCTGAACCATATCGAATATTGCTTTCTATAATAATAACTTCATATTTTTTGATATTATCATATAAGCAAATTCCTCGTTTCACAATTTTGACTTTTGATAAGTCAAGCATTGTTTTTCCCTCCTTTGGTCTTTTGAAATATTGAAAAACCCGACATACTGGAATATATTATTACTATTTATGTTGTGCATGATTACGAATTTAATTTTTCCAAAGCTCTTCATTACTACATGATTCATAACTTGGCTCTGCAATATGTGGATAGTTGGATGTATCCTGCTGATGCTTTTTAGCCCATGCTTTCATTGGTACATATAATATTGATTCAAACTCTAAATCTGGGTCTAATGTTCTTCCTCCATGCAAAATAGAACTATAATAACCTTGTCCATTTACGATTGCAACACACCGCTGATAAAGGAATAAATCATCAGAAAAATGCCCTAATGTTCCATATAATTGCATGGCTATTTTCTTACTATCAATATCATATAATAGCTTGGACATAATATTTTCAAAATCAAAGATTTCTTCGTCAGATTGCTCTGATAAATACTGAATAACAGGCGCTAAAACCTTATCATCATTTCCCTCGTTGCTCCAATCCAACATTTTAATTATTTTCCAAAATTGATTTTTTTTCATACATATCATCTCCAAATTTCGATTTTCACTGTTCGTCTTATTACCAATATTACGTACCACAACAAATATAAATTTCTTGTAGCTTTATTTTAATTCGTCTACAAGAAGGAATGTTCATAATATACGCTTCAAAATTATTTCTTTTTTAACTTTTCAAGTTGATGCTGAGCATAGCCTTCGGCAATTTTATCTCCGCTGTTTGCTAAAGATTTTATGCTGTCGATATCCCCTAAACGCCAAAGAGCCCATACACATTTTCTTGTGACACTTCCGTTTTCATCATCGCTATAATAATGATTTGAATATCGTGCCAGAGCCATATCGTATAAGATTTTATTCGTGAAATCTGTGGGGTGCTCTTCAAAAACTGCTACCAGATTTTCAGCATCATGATGCCAATCATCGCAAGCAATCACTTGCAAAACTTTCAAACTTTCCCTATTAAATAAATCAAATGTTGTACCGAGAGTAAGCATATAGTCAAGTCCGTCCGCATTTCTGTTAAGACACTCACGTTTCAACCAAGCATTAAATATTTCAGTCTGAGTAATATCTTCTGACAAAGAAGATAGGAGGTCTTTCCTTGCATGCAGTGTTTTGGGATTGTTTTCATCAATATATAATTTTTCGTCAAAGACCGCGTCCCAATAGTATTTAATTGCATCTATATCCTTTTCTTTCATAATAGGCTCTCCTTCTTCACGCAGATACATTAACCAGCCATACTCTCCATTGATTAGTGTACATAATGCTTATTCATCTATTTCGTTGTATATCCATATTTCTTTATATTTTTTATCACCATCAGAATCATCCCTTACTTTGAATAAATATAAATTTCACTTATATCCCGCAAGGTTCACACTCACAAGAGATTATTTTTCATATCTCGAAATTTGATAAAATGTTGTGATTACAAATATATTTNNTCTTCTTACACCTCATATTTGTCTACATAACAACGAATTTCCCATGTGGATAAACTCCATCGTATGAGCACGGCCATCGACCTTGTTCGTAAATGCTTAAAAGGTCATTGAAAAAGCCTTTTTTCCCAAGCTGTATTTCGATTGCTGCCCATGACATATCCCTTTTCACACAATCCATAATTTCGGTCTCTAACCCGCTTTCATTTTCAAGTTTACATCTCTTTATGAAGTTGCAGTAGCCATTCCATAAAGAGTTTTGTATATAACTGGAAACGCTTTCAAAAATACAGTCTATTTTCTCATCCGTAATAATCTCTATGGCTTGAGTTCCCAAAGAAGAAATTTTAGGTTCCCATACAGCTAACATTTTGGAGTTGTAACCGTCGTATGCTTCAAAAATCGAAGTAACAACAATATACCGTTTTTCAGCCGTTCCACATCTTGAGAACCATTTTATTTCATTGATACGGGAAATAAATCCATGTATATTCTTCACCAAGTCCCCTCCTTGCATATTATATAAATTTTTCATATTGTATCCCTAGTTTTACAACTTCGCAATAAATTCCCTTTACTATAAATAATGTCGAGATAGGCAATTATCTATATTGCTCATTCTTTTCCATATGGTCTATTCATTAGCCTAGAATCGAACTATATCTTTACTTTCAAACAGAGAACCTGTATTGCTATGTGTACTTCCGTCATTTTCCGTATATGTAGTTATCAAGCGTGGCTCTCTGGTAGCACTATGGTAAAATTTCATCAGCACATTAGAAATATCACTATCAAGTGGAATGCTCAAACCCTCTGCCAATTCTTTTTGGGTTTCATCCAAGTCCATATCCATATCTTCTTCAACCATTTGTCTATGTTCTTCCATGAGTTCTTTTGCTAAGCTTTGGAGACATTCCATATTTTGATATGATGCAGTATTCACATAATCACGCCAAAATGGGCAGTTTACCATAAACACAAAAAAATCATAGAGGCTATCAGCAATTCTTCCGCTTTCGCCCTCACTTCCCCAAAATCCAACTGAACCATCCTCCAATAAGATGTATTCACTTCCTGTGCCTTCTTTTGCGAAGGTTTTTCCAGTTATACTATAGGCTAAATGCCCAAATTCATCTTGTGGAGATTTGAATTCCGAAAGAATTTCAATATCACAAATATAACATAGAAGGTCAGACAAATTTTCATCCTGTTTCAACAGTTTAATAATATCCATAATAAAACTCCTTTTAAGCATATTTTAATTTGACATTGTTCGTTTAGGCAATCCAACTCGAAAGAACAAAATATAAATTTCCTGTAGATGGCTATTAAATCACCTACAGGAATGAATGCTCATTTTATTCAAATCGAAGAACTGTCAAGTCCTCCATCAAAAATAAATTTTTTATGCTTTGGGTCATACGATACCCATACTTCTAATCCGAGATAATCATCTATTGGCATGCGAGCAGAGGGAGCGGGATAATATCCCAAGAAGCATGTACAAACGCTCCCCCAAATTCTTCCGTTTTCTTCATATAACGCAATATCCCCAACATACCATTCCCCTGTCATTTCACATCTGCGTGGAAACATATCTTCATCGTCATTACATGCCCCCTCATCTTCCAAATATTCAGTAACTTCTTTTATGACGATTTCCATGATTTCATCCTTATGTTTCTCATACAACGCTTTAAGTTCAAGCGATTCAAAATTCATACGCGGCTGCAACTTCTTCTCATAATTGGTATATTCGTTTCTTGGGTTTGGATTCAGCATAAAAATTTGTTTCAATTCTAATCCCATGGCTATTTTCCCTTTCGTAAAATATAAATTTCCGATAGCTTTGTTTTAATTGTCCTATAGAATCGGATGCTCATAATCTTACAGACAAACTGAAATTTTCTTTATAATTCTCTCCATTCAATACAAGTTGGCCTTTCGTGAGAATTCCAAAATTGCTTTATACCCTCTATCGCTTTTTCAAGTGGAATAATTGTATCTGCTTGCATTTCTGATTTTTCTCCACCTATGATAAATATAACGTCCTTATCATGATTTCCTACTGACTGCCACATATCTCCATTATCATTAAGAAAATAATGTACACATGTAAGGTTTCCGTTCATCAATATTGACAAACATGGGTATTTCTCTTTTCCATTAATCCAAATATCGTCATATGGGTTCAGTGAGCTACTCATAATGATGCTTTCAATTTCTTGTTCTGTTTGACATTCAATATCTCCATTTTTTGTTGCTACATTCATTTTGATCGCTCCTAACTTCTTGTTATCTACCTGTTATATAAATTTCCTGTATCTTTGTTTTAATTCACCTACAAGAGCGAATGCTTACACTCTTTACATCAAATGTCGGCATCTGAAATCCATCTAAAAAATGGATGCTTTTCTCCTGTTTTACAAAAATGCACAATGATAGCTTTAATATCCTTCAATGAATAGCACATCATTCTTTCTTGAGGGCAAGCATTGATAATTAAATCTACGGAATAGATATTTTGACTTCCATTGTCAAAATAAGAAATTTCATCATTATATTCGTCAACCCATCCAATAAATGCTGATTTTTCCTTGTTAAACTCAACTGATAAACTGATATCACCTATAGTGTATTCTAAATAGATGTAGTCTTTACCTATTCTATCTAATATAGCATTATGTTGGCTTTCCGAAATACCAGATGTGCTTTCTATTGTCATAGGTTTCTTGGTGTCACTTATATATATTTTCGTACATAGCATAAAAATCCCCCTATAAGACTCAACAAATATAAATTTCCTGTAGCGTTGTTTCAATTCACATACAAGAGCAAATACTCATTTTCTTACTCAAAATTCAACCAATGAGGAAGGTCTTCACTAGTAAACGGTCTCAACCTATATATATCATAATTTTGCACATAAATTAATTTGTCTTTATATTTTTTCAATATTCTATCATCGAATTTTGAAATAAAAAATGCGGCACCATATCTGGCATCATTGGAATAATTCTCACTCTCATCAAGCAATATTTGAAAAAGAGCGATTAAAAGTTTTTCATCGAACAATTTCTCTAAAAAGAATTTTTCAAATGTTGCTCCTATTGCATTTGAAAAACTATAAATCAAATATTCACGAATAATTTCCTCAATATAATTACCATTTATGTCAATAGGATTTATGCTTGTCAATTCCTTCTCTTTATCCATTAAAAAATCATTATAATTATCCACTTGTTTCCTCCGCCATCAAAGCAGCAAGAATAAATGCCCACTTATTCTCATTTGGCCATGGTGATAATGCCTTGATTTGCTGGTACAGCTGGTAATTCTCTTTAATTTCTTGAGCCGATATTCCAATCCACTGCCGATTATGTATGAGATTCGGAATATTCCTCTCCACTACGGCAAGCCCATGTGCCATATAGTAATACCGCAGCAAACAAATCCTTTTGGAATAATATCGTTCATTCCAGTCCTGTTTTTTCTGCTCCCAATCCTTATAATTTTTAATTTCATCAAGCTGTGGCAATATATACCGACGCAAATCGTTGCCAATGCGGTTCTTGATGTCCTCCACATCCATGTCCTGTGGCTTATAATCTTGATACCCATCAATTTTATACCCTAAGGGCTGATGATATGGGTGAAGATAGCCACAATCAGGCAATAGTGGATCCTCACGCATGGAATCAATGCCACCTTGCCAGCATTTTAAATATTCCTCTGGCAAATCTCTTTTAAAAGCTTCAATCTCAAACCAAAAAGTATAACCCATCACTATAGAATTAAAACGTGAGCCGTTTATGTGTATTGCAAGACAGCAATCGTCCCTCATAGATTTATAAGTCTGCCCTGTAGCACGATATCCCGCACGTTTCAGTTCAGGTTTTACAACTTCACGTAGGACTATGTTCTTTTTCTCTTTGGAATTCATCACTACCTCCTTTTAATGATTGCCTTTTCTCATTATATAAATAATTTGCAGTTAAAAACTGGCCAACAAATTCTAATTTGTATCTTATTCTCCCTCCTCATCCTGTTTATGCAAATGTTCTATTACATGGTCATCCTTCATTTCATTTTCTTAGCAGCTTCCTTTGTTTTCCGATCTTCGATTCTAGTAATATAGTTGTTAGCCTTATTTGAATAATAAGACTCCTTGGTTTTCTTTTTGAATATATCAAATAACCCCATTTCTTCACCTCACTGTTTCTTGCTTGAGCTGACTATTAAATTTGACTTTATTTTGCTAAGGCTATATCTATATTCCTATCACAATATCCACAATTGCAGTTTTCAAAAGCCTGTACTTGGATATTTTTCTACACTATTACAATATTTATCATAACATAATAACTCTAATTTTTAGATGTATTCTTTAATAAAAAAAGCTGTCTACCCCATTCAGAGCAAACAACTTTTTGTTTTCATATTTAGTTATTAAATGACTTAGAAATGTTTTAAGGTATTGCATCTACCTTTTCCAGTGTTCACTGCTTTTACGTTGATATATGTTTATGATTTTTTGTTGGAAAGAAGTACAACATTCTCCACATGCCTTGAGAGTACAATAATGATGTCATAAGTAGCTAGTACGTCCTTGGTGGCAATATATATTTCTTATAAATGTTCTTTATAACTCAAAATCATCTCTATTTATTAATCTCTTCTCTCTTCACAACAATGTCTTCTGCATAGAAACAAGTATAAGTAATTATCTCATTGTTCGTATCACTCAATAGAAACTATCCTTGTGATTAGAAATCCACCAAGCCCAATTCCTTCGCAAAAGCATCAAGATCATCAATTATGAACAAATCACTCCTCCAATTGCCTGGCCATACAGCATATAATGTTGTAGTTTTATCTTTTGCTCTTTGATAAGCTTCTAGAACCTTTTCTCGGTCTGACTTGTTTTTGTGTGGAATTTGTGATACATTACTATTCTTATCCACCTCAAAATAACAAATAGTACTCATACTATATGGAAAGTTGTTACTTTCTTTAGCACTCCTCATTAATAATCACTCCTTTATCCCTATTACATACTTGTTTAAAATAACCAACCTCTGTTATTAATTCAAGTAGCATCTCTAAAAAAACTGTTTCTGCATCAAAATCACTGTTTCAACATGCCTTAAGGAGATAAAAAAGATGCCGTATCAAGCTGGTATCCCCTTGGCGTCAGGATATTGTTTTGCATAAATCAGGAATATGTTGAACTATCACAACTGGTACAAGTTATCCTGATAATTATGCACATAATATCTTATGTTGCTTCTTCCGCGCTGGATAACGATATGACCTTCTGCCTCCAGTTTTTCTTTTTGAACTTCAATACCACCTGGATATTTTTGATTCAACTCACCATTCGCTTTAAGTGTTCTCCAGTACGGTGTTTTATCGTCATACCTTTGTTCACTCGCCCATGCTACAATAGAAACAAAAATTCCTGCGGTAATGGGATCTGTAAAATCTGCATTATTTGCCCTAGCAAAATAATCTCTAATCTGTCCTATTGTGATAACTTTCCCAAATGGTATTATCTTCATCACTCGATCGTAATCCATAGGCGGAGCAAAATACATCCGTTCGCCACCATACTTTTCAATACTCTTTTCATCATTAATGATTTGTATTTTAGGCATATCCTTATTATTGCATAGCATCGCATTGAAATCTTTTTTCTGTTCATTTGCCATACCAATACACCTCCTATGCGTAAAGAATAAACTGTTTAATGTTGGGTTTCAGAAAACTAAGTTAAAAAATATTGATAATCAAGTAATGGTGTTTTTTGGCTCTCAAGTTAGAAATTGCTTATTATTTGTGGATTTATTTCGCCGTTTTATTGATAAAATCAATTTCATACTGACATTCACCGTATTTTTCTTCGTTGTCAGTAATCGTACCCTCTGTGAGTGAGATACGCAGAACGATCGAGTTCGGATTGTCTTCGTCGCCAACTTCATCGAACCAATCAAAGATTTTTTTAAATTTTGCTCTGATTTCCGCATTTTTCTCGTCCTTGACCCAACCGAGATTTTCAGCCGTACCTTGAAAAGCGTACCAACCTAACCCACCGACGGAAACCTCGTTGTTCTTCTCAATTTGCAGCATTTTATTCTTTTTTGCGTCCGTAGAAACATAAAATACGCCGTCTTCATAATAAGCGCAAACCATACGGACAGCAGGGCGTGGATTACCGTCAGCGTTCGGGGATAGTGATATTGTCGCAAGGGCAATAACTTCTTCTTTACCATTTCCGCAACGTTCCTCCATAAGTTTTATCGCGTTTTCATATTTGCTCATTTTTATTTCCTCCTCATAATATTATAATCTCAGAATCTCTAACCTTATTTTATGGGGCTTTCAGATTATTCTTATTATCTTCTATTTCTTTCGTTTGATATTGTTCTTATATCTATTAATCTCCATTATATACCAATATCCTAAAATTTTCAAAATATTCATTCATTTATCTACAGCAAATACACCCATTAATAAATGAGTGCATTCTTATTTAATTTATTTTGTTGTATTAAGTAAGTAAGCTATCTCTATCTCTCTTGAGATAAAAAAGATGCCCATTAAACTTGCATTTATCTTTTAAATTAATCTAATGAGGTAATTCATAAGGTTGCTTCAAGCCAATAAACCACAGTTTATTAACGAAGTTTAATAAATTCAACCAATTCATTTTTTATTTCTCTCTTTACC
>NZ_DKLM01000159.1:863-12477 GCF_002455975.1 Clostridium sp. UBA6640 | reverse complement strand
ATAATATATATAACAAGCATAACATATAGAATAGATATATATAGTTAGGATTTAAAGGTGGTGGTGATTTGATTAAGATATTGTTTGATAGTGAGACTCCAATATATGTACAATTAAAAAATGAAATTATTAAAGCAATTGCAAGAGGTGAGCTAGAAGATGGAGAGGCTCTCCCATCTATTAGAGATTTAAGTGTAGATATTGGGGTGAATCTTCATACTATCAATAAGGCTTATAATCTTTTGAAAGATGAGGGGTATTTATCAATAGATAGAAGAAAAGGCGCTATGGTTAATGTTAATAAGGATAATAAAAAGGATTTCTTAAATTCTATAGATGAGGAACTAGAAGTTTTTTTATGCAGGTGCATATGTAAAGGAGTCAGCAAGGAAGAAATAATCAAGTTAATTAATGATAAATATGATGATATTAAATAGGTAGGTGATTTTTGTGAAGGCAGAAATTTTAATATTTTTAAGTATAATGATAATAACCTATATTCCCCTTTTATTTGTGCAAAAGTTTTCTCAAAGAGCTGTTTTTTACGGAGTTAGGATTCCAATAGGTTTTGAGAAAAAAGAAGACTTGATAAAAGAAGATAAAAATTATAAAAGGAATTTAAATATATGTTTTTTATTAACTGTACTTTTAAGTGTATTGATAATGATTAAAGTAAGTGAAGAGTACTGGTCAATTATACTTATATCTAGTGTATTTTTATTTATATTTGAGAACAGCTTGTGCTTTTACAAGGCTAATAAAAGAGTGAAAGCTATTAAAAGAAGAGAAAACTGGGAAGATTTATTAACTGATGAAAATATAGTGGTAGTGGATATAAAGGCTAAGAACAGAAATTATGGAAAGTTAAGTAAATGGTATTTTGCTCCTCCAATTTTGCTTTTTCTATTAGTGCTTTTTATGGCATTAAGAAACTGGAAAGAAGTAGAGATTATAGGATTGATAAGTTTCCTTTTTACAATAATTGTATTATTCTTTAGTTTTTTATCAATTAGCAAATCAAAGCAAAACTTAAATGGAGGAAATGTTGAAGATATAAGAGTTCAAAGTATAAAATTTAGAAGGATAATGTCAATATTTATAATTATGATTACCTATGTTATAGCCATACTTTTTACTGTAACAAATTTAGGAAATATGAATTTGATATCAACTAAAAATGAGTTTATTATCACAACAACTATGATTATATTTATTATAATTTTAGGACTTGCATTGAGTATATATGGCTATAAAGTGGGACAAAGCGGAAAAAATATTTCAATAGAGAAAGATGAACAGGATAAAGATACATTAATTGTTAATCGAGAAGATGATGATAATTATATTTTTGGTATGATTTATTATAATCCAAATGATCCAGCATTTTTTGTAGAAAAGAGAGCAGGAGTGGGTTGGACCGTAAATGTTGCACGTCCTATGGGAAAAGTAGCTATGGCTCTTACAGCATTGTTGATAATAGGTACTATTGTGATGGTAGTTTATACGTCTACTTCAATGAAAGTTGATTTACAAATAAGAGAACAAGTTGTAACTATTAAAGGTATGTACTCTGAAAATATAGATAGAAAAGATATAATGGAATTGTCTTTTGAAAAATCTCTTCCTCCAATAGCTGTTAAACAAAATGGAGGAGCCATTGGAAACAAAAAAGTGGGATACTTTAGAACAAAAGATGGAGAAAAGGTTAAATTATTTATAGAAGATGATAAAAATTCAGTAATTAAAATAGTTACAAAGGAAAAAACCATTTATGTAAATTACGAAGAGAAGGAAAAGACAGAAGCTCTCTTCAATGAGTTAAAGGATTTAAAAGATAAGTAGTTATATGAAAAAGATTCTACTGAAAGAAATTTCAATAGAGTCTTTTTTATTGGAATTGTATTTTTTTAGTTACTTGGCATAAATATTAGTCAATTATCATAAATATTGATTTATAATTATATTTGTTATATAATATATATAACAAATATAGCAATATAGAAAAGAGGGGATTCTTTTGGTAAACTCAGCATCAATAATTTCTGCGGGAATATCTGGAGCTATGTGCTTTTTGTTTCCGATAATTATACTGATATACTTTAAAAAGAAAGAAAAAATAAATTTAAAACCTGTTATTATAGGTGCTATTGTTTTCTTTATTTTTACACAAATACTTGAAAGACTTCTTCATATGGTTGTAATAGGAAATAATTTAATTAAAAATCCTATACTTTTTTCCATATATGGAGCATTAGCAGCAGGCATATTTGAGGAAGTAGGCAGATTTATTGCTTTTAAAACAGTTCTTAAAAATAATCATGAATGGAAAGACGGTATTGCTTTTGGAATAGGGCATGGTGGTATAGAAGCTATAATTATAGGTGTTGTTTCAAATGTACAATTTATAATATATAGTAATTTAATAAATATACAAACATCTGCTAGCAATTTTATAATTAGTTTTACAGAAAGAATATTTGCATTTGGGATACAAATAGCCTTAACGATGATAGTTCTATATGCTATAAAGTATAGAAAAAATATATATTTATTTATAGCAATATTGATACATGCAGTAATAGATTTTCCTGCTGCACTATACCAAATGAAAATAATAAACTTATTCATTGCAGAGAGTATAATATTTCTATTTTTTATAATATCATTGATATATTTAGGTAAAACGAAAAAAATCTTTACCGATCAAGTTATATAATTCAATAGCTATTAAGGTAAAAATGATAATCCTCATCAATTGACTTAAACATTAATGAGGATTATTTTCTATATTGACTCTCACATGATGTCAGGGTATACAGTGGGTTTATGGGAAAATAAAAATCATGTGGAGGAATGAATTATGAAAAATTTACAAGTAAGTCCTATTGGAAAAATTAACGTCAATGAGGAGGAAATGTTTATTGAAATTAAGCCAAAGTATATTCCAGCTCTACAGGCATTAGATGGGTTTAGTCATATTAATGTAATTTGGTGGTTTAGTGACTTTGATAATGAAGAGGCAAGAAATACACTTGAAGCAACACAGCCATATAAAAAGTCTCCAGATACAATGGGTATGTTTGCTACAAGGTCACCTATTCGTCCAAATCCTATTGCACTGACTGCAGTGCAAATTATTCACATTGACTATAAGAAAGGTATCATTCACATTCCTTATATTGATGCTAATGATGGCACACCTGTACTTGACATAAAGCCATATACACCAAGCCTTGACAGAGTTGAAATTCCTGGTGTACCAGAATGGTGCAGCCATTGGCCAAAAAGTTTAGAGGAATCTGGAAGTTTTAATTGGGAAAATGAATTTAATTTTTAGTTTTATATGTAGGTCGATAGAGGAATTATAAACTATCGACCTTTTTTTGTCATGTCAAGAAATAAAATTTAGAGATTAAAGAGGGCGCTAGTAAAAAGCAATAAATATAAAAATTTCTTTATTTATCATGTTGCTTAATGATATTGAAATATGTATTGCATCATGACTTGTCCAGGCCTGAATAAAGTATGTTGAAGTTTAATAGAACAAGCACTATAATATCTCGATATAGGGGTGATAGTAATGTTTAAGATAGGTGAGTTTTCTAAATTAACTCAAGTATCAGTTAGAATGCTAAGATATTATGATGAAACTGGTCTATTAAAACCTGCAAAAATAGATAAATTTTCTGGATATAGATTATACTCTACAGAGCAAATTCCTATTCTTAATAAAATTATTTTTCTACGGGATATAGGATTTAATGTGTCAGAAATTGCAATTGCTATTAATAACTGGGATAATGCGTTTATTACAAATCAACTTGAAAATAAACATTTAGAAATTGAGAATATCATTAAGGAAGAACAGGATAAATTGAGTAAGATAGAATTAGCAATGAAAGATATTCGAGAGGAAAAAATGTCAATCCACTATAATGTTACTATTAAAAGTATACCTAGCTATAAAGTTCTTTCTTTAAGAAAAGTGATTCCTAATTATTATGCTGAAGGTGAGCTTTGGAAAGAAATGTCTGAGTTTGTAGATGAAAATAATATTTCAATTTCCAATAATACTTTTTCTATTTATCATGATACAGAATATAAAGAAAGAGATGTTGATGTTGAACTATGCGCATTTGTAGATAAAACAGGAGAAAATATGAATGGATTTGTATATCGCAATACAGAACCTATACCAATAATGGCTTGCACAATGGTATATGGGGAGTTTAAGAATATTGCCAATGCATTTCTAGCCTTTGCTAATTGGTTACAGAAACATAATCAATATAAAATGACCGGTCAGAGCAGGCAAATTGTTCATCGTGGACCATGGAACGAGAAAAATCCTGATAAATACTTGACTGAAATTCAGATTCCATTGAATAAAATATAGTAATTTACATCTAAGGGACGGTTCATAATTATATCTTAAGTAAAATTATTTTATAAGAATAAAAATTTTAAGATAAACAGAATAACTGACGCAGAAGTGTTCGGCTTTCTGTGTATACAATATTATACTGATACCGATAAGTGGTTAGTACAGAAATAACATCATAATAACGAAAGAAGAGGATGAAAATGAAGACTTTAAGATAATTCATGGAAGTCATCTTTAAAAATTAAGAGTTGATAATGGAGAGTTAAAGAAGAAAGGATTCTGATTAAGCAGAATCCGTAATGTATTTTTAGAAGTTTTAGTATGGTTAAAATTTTATCTATACTTATCAATTATCAACTTAAAAATTGGTAAGAGATCCTAAAAACTATTCATCGTAGCAATTTTCATTCATACCATAAATATGATCTATAGGAACTGTAAACATTAAGCCTACACCAGGTCTTGAAATATCTCCAACTACGTCATTAACTGCTTTCATAGCCTTTTTAGCAAG
Organism: Clostridium sp. UBA6640; assembly: GCF_002455975.1. Taxonomy (GTDB): domain Bacteria; phylum Bacillota; class Clostridia; order Clostridiales; family Clostridiaceae; genus Clostridium_J. The sequence continues at coordinate 7,579 of NZ_DKLM01000159.1, read as the reverse complement.
TTCTTCACTTTGGATAACAGTAAAAATTGTTTTATTATAAGGTCTAGAACTATCTAGAAAACTTTTTAATGCTCTAAAGAGAGGTATATCTCCATTTTCACCATTAACTAAGACACTACCCATTCCCTGGCTATCTAAAATTGTTGCACCTTTTACACCAATATTTAAAAAGGAAGATAGAATATCATCTAAGTAATCAACTTCATTAAGTACTACAAATAATATGTACATTGTATCACCAACTTTCATCATATAAATCATATAATTAGTTATTTAAATTATATACAAAAAAAGAGTAATTTTCCAATGATTTCTAATGACTTCTATTATATTTAACAGGCTTGCCTTGAAACCTTATTTAATCCATCAACCTCTCCAGCTTTTTCTATGGCAATTTTGGCTAGAATAGGTCCTGAAATTTCATAAACTAATACGCTAAATAAAATAACTGTTGTTATGGCGGCTGCAAATTGTGGTAATTCTTGCTTTACTATTATGGATAATCCTATGGAAACACCACCCTGTGGCAATAGACTAAGTCCTAAATATTTAACCACTGCATCATCTGCATTTACAGCCTTTGCTCCTAAGAAAGCACCAAGGATTTTTCCTGTGGCTCTAGCTATAACATATCCTACACCTAAAGCACCAACTTGAGCTAGAATACCTAGATCTAAACTGGCTCCTGCTAAAGTAAAAAATAACAAATAAATAGGAGGAGTAAAATCCGTTATAAGTGTAAATACACGATTTGAATTGTGCATTAAATTTACAAGAGTTGCGCCAAGCATCATGCAAGTTAAAAGGGGAGATAAATTTAATAAATTAGCTAGTCCAGTGCTAGCAGCAATTGAGGCTAATACAATTGATAATAACTCCTCTTTACTTCGTGCTCTATTAGCTACAAATGTAAGTATAGCTCCTAGTAAAAATCCAAGTAAAAGAGAGCCTAAAATTTCTATAATTGGTGAAGTAATCATCTGTAAAAAAGAATGGCTTGTTGAATCAATAGATATTTTAGCTAAGGACATAGCAAGTCCGAAAAGCATAATTCCTACAGCATCATCAATTGCAACAACCGGTAAAATAGTCCTTGTAAGAGGACCGTGAGCTTTATATTGTCTAATTACCATCATTGTTGCAGCAGGAGCTGTAGCTGCAGACATAGATGCTATTACAATACTAAATGCAAAGGATTGATTAAATCCATAATAAGTCACTATAAATACCAATATTACAGCACCAATGGCTTCTGCTATTGTGATTATAAGGATACTTGAACCTACCTTTAGCATATCCTTTAACACAAATTCACTACCTATGCTAAAAGCTATAGTTGCTAATGCTACTTCATTGACAATTGAAAAGCTTGCCATGTCTTGTTCAGTAATTGTCCCTAAAAAAGATGCACCGATAAATAATCCAGCTACTAAATAACCTGTTACATTAGGAAGTTTAAGATATTTAGCTAATCTTCCTCCAATAACACCAACAAATAATACAATACTAATTTTTAAGAGTAAATCCAATGTGTATATCCTCCTATATAATATATTTATTTTATAATTATGGTTAATAATTACCCATAGCTAAAGACCACTAATGCCAGCTAGATAAGAACTATATAGATAAACTATCTAAAAAGTTAATGTATAGCCAAATATAGTTACCCCTTAAATATTCTAATTCACAATTTCAATTAATGGAGAATTGAAAATGGGCAATTGACATTTGTGATGGAAATTAGTTTTGATCAAACTTATTTCTTTAAATAGATTTTTGTAGCGGCGAACATTGTTCGCCATTTTTTATATGCCAAATATATGATAATGGGAATGGAGTTGGGTTTTGTGGAGAACACTGTTCTCCGCTACAGTTAATAAATTCTAGATTTCTCAGCTTCTGTTGAGAAATATCCAAAATTGTGAATTGAAAAAGTTGTGAATTCAATAGTTTTAATTATAATACTGAAAGGCATAAAATTTTTTCATAGTGGAACGCTACATTTGATAAGTTTAGCGAAAGAATGGTGGTATAATTTTAGAGGTTATATGTATATAACCTCTAGTTGTATTCTTATTAAAAGAACAAATATATTCCCTTTGGCTTACTTTGTAATTTTAGAAGAATGAGCGCATAAAAAAAGAACTTCTTATAAATATTTTAGGAGTTCCTCTTTTTATATAAGCCCTAATTTATATGTTTTTAATTAAAAAGTCATACTTGGAATATAAAAAATGGGTAGATACAACCAATTGTTTTATTTTACTTAAATTATAATTATATATAAAATGTCTTTAATTAAGTGGTACAACCATAGTATATACCATATGTAAAAATTTTTCAAATATTATAGAGAAATTACAATTATTTATTGTGGAATGATGAGAAATAGCTTTGTAATACAGATGAGAATGAGCAATTTTTATTAAAAAAACTCCAAAGGCTTTGTCAGTGGAGTTTTAACCATAATTCGTATTTTAAATTCTTAATTCATATTAATTTTGGAGCTGGTATATCTATATAATTTTATGCTGTAATACAGTAGCATAAAATTAGTTGATTCAATCTATAAAATAGCAGTTATTAAAATATTAACTGCTAATTTTCATTGATATCATTGATTGATAAAGCTCTTGGGCATAATCGTTTAGCAGGCGGATTGTGTTTCTCATATCACTCTCCGTAGTATCTGGGTGAAGTGCACAAATCCTCAAAACTTTTTTGGCGTTTAATTCTGTAGTGAAGACACCTGCATAGCCGTTATCAATGATTGCTTTAGAGATGTTTTGATTAAGTTCATCTATTTGTTTCTCTGTTAAGTTAGACGGAGCAAAACGGAAATTTACTATGGCAAGTTGTGCATGAGAAATGATTTCCCAATCTTTTTTCTTTTTAAGTTCATCCTCTGCCCATTCTGCAAGTTGAAATCCATGCTCTATTGCCTCACCAATGGCGTCTGATCCCATCACTTGTAGAGTAAACCATAATTTCAGACCACGGGCTGGTCGCGTAAGTTCCATTCCCATATCTCCATAGTTTACTTCCCCTTCTTTTGCTTCTAAATCCTTAAGGTATTCTGGATGGGTACTGAAGCTGTTGAACAGGGTTGATTTGTTCTTTACTAGAACCATACCACAGCCATAGGTTTGAAATAACCACTTATGTGCATCCCAACTGATGCTGTCTGCAGCTTCGATTCCTTTGAGTAGATGCTTATATTTCTTCGTCAACAACACAGAAGCTCCGTATGCGCCGTCCACATGCATCCATATGCCATAGCTATGACACAAAGAGGCGATTTCCTGCAGTGGATCAATACTTCCAGTATTGGTACTTCCGGCACTTGCAACCACAACAAATGGAACAAGTCCATCCGCCATATCTTTTTCAATGGCAGCTTTTAACTGATTCATATCCATTCGGAACCAAGGATCAGTAGGTATTTTTCTAATTCTGGTGTTTGGAATTCCAATAATGCGTAAGCCTTTTGCCACAGAGCTATGAGTTTGATCTGAAACATAGGCAACGCCTAAGTGTTGGTTTTCTTCTTTCAATATGGTATCACGGGCAGCAGTCAGTGCTGTCATATTCGCCATGGAACCTCCAGATACAAATAGTCCTCCTGCCTTTTCTGTATAACCTGCTTGAGAACAGAGCCAACTAATCAATTCCTGTTCGATACAACTTGCTGCAGGACTCGTTGCCCAGCTTGCAGCATGAATGTTGTAAGCGGCTGTCATAATATCACCAAGCCAGGATAGCATAGATGCAGGTCCTGGAACGAAGCCAAAAAATCGGGGATGATTTACGCAGGCTCTATATTTATAAACGTCTTCCATCATTTCGGTTACCACTGTATTTATAGGGCATCCCTCAGTGGGTATGCCAATTTTCTTCAGCTTTGAAATTTGGTTTTCATCTGCTTCTTGCATAATTCTGCTAGTAGCTAATTCTTGTTTGTCAGCACAAAATGCCTGAATAAAATCCTCAACTGCATGTTGTACTTGATTATTTAATGTCATTTTCTGTTTATTCATTCTATCGTCACCTTACATATATAGTATATTGGAACCGTCAAACTAAATGATTGACATCCCTCATTACCTATAGTAGCATGTAACTATATATTTGTGAAATTCATAGATTTCATAATATGCATTAAAAATATTAATAGGTGATGTATATGGAGTTTAGAAATATTGCAACCTTTTTGAGGGTAGCAGCAACGAGGAATTTTTCAAAGGCGGCAGAGCAGCTTGGCTACTCTCAGTCCACTGTCACAATTCAGATGCAGCAATTAGAGAAAGAGCTTGGGACACAACTTTTTGAAAGAATTGGCAAACATGTGAACTTGACAGATCAAGGTGAGGCATTTATTCTTCATGCTAATGAAATAATGAGGGTCACTAATGCAGCCATGACATTTGCATCTAATGCTGATGTTCCAACAGGATCTCTTCGTATTGGAGGAGTAGAATCTCTATGTACAGCTATACTTCCTGAACTATTGCTGCAATTTCATCGTGTTTGTCCTCGGGTAGAGACTGTTATAAAAACCGCTAAGACAGAAGAATTAATAGATATGATCAAATGCAATGACATTGACATTATGTTTACATTAGATCAAAAAGTATATGGTTCGGAATGGGTACGAGCTGTACAAAAGGATGAAGATATTGTTTTTGTGACCTCAAGTAGTCACTCTCTAATAGATGGACAAAAAATTGAACTACAAACTATTATAAAAGAACCTTTCATATTGACAGAAAAGGGTGGAAGTTACCGCTATGAATTGGAAAGAATGCTTGCGTCAAAGGAAATGGAAATTAGACCTGTATTGGAGATAGGTAATACAGAAACTATTATCCACCTTCTTGAAGAAGGCATAGGCGTTTCATTTCTACCTTTGTTTTCTGTACAAAAATCAATCAAACAAGGCACACTATCTCGCATTCAAACAGATATCCCCACCATTCAGATGTGCAGTCAGCTTCTTTATCATAAGAATAAATGGGTGACTCCACAAATGCAGGCATTTATTGAAATAGTTCAAGATTTTTATAAAAGAGAATAGAATAACAAAGCTGTCGCACTAAATAATTAGTGCGCAGCTCCTTGTGCAAAAAATAAATTCTAAGCTCCAAGAATTAAGGAGTTTATGGTAAAATCTTTGAAAGATAAAAAAACTATAATAGAAAAAGTTTAAAAGCTGCCTAATTGGATGTTCAAGTATTACTTAATTTCAATTTATGGACGAATCTTTAGTTTTGCAACTGAAAATAAAACATGGAAGCCATCTTTAAAAATTAGGAGTTGATAATGGAGAGTTAAAGAAGAAAGGATTCTGATTAAGCAGAATCCTTAATATATTTTTAGAAGTTTTAGTATGGTTAAAATTTTATTTATACTTATCAATTATCAACTTAAAAATTGGTAAGGAATTTTAAAAACTATTCATAGGAGCAATTTTCATTCATACCATAAATATGACCTATAGGAATTGTAAACATTAAGCCTACACCTGGTCTTGAAATATCTCCAACTACGTCATTAACTGCTTTCATAGCCTTTTTAGCAAGTTCTTCGCTTTGGATAACAGAAAAAATTGTTTTGTTATAAGGTCTAGAACTATCTAGAAAACTTTTTAATGATCTAAAGAGAGGTATGTCCCCATTTTCACCATTAACTAGGACACTACCCATTCCTTGGCTATCTAAAATTGTTGCACCTTTTACACCAATATCTAAAAAGGTAGATAGAATATCGTCTAAGTAATCAACCTCATTAAGTACTAGAAATAATACGTACATTGTATCACCAACTTTCATCATATAATTAGTAATTTAAATTATATACAAAAAAAAGTATTTTTCCAATGATTTCTAATGGGTTCTATTATATTTAACAGGCTTGCTTTGAAACCTTATTTAATCCATTAACTTCTCCAGCTTTTTCTATGGCGATTTTTGCTAGAATAGGTCCTGAAATTTCATAAACTAATACGCTAAATAGAATAACTGTAGTTATGGCGGCGGCAAATTGTGGCAATTCTTGCCTTACTATTATGGATAATCCTATGGAAACACCACCCTGTGGCAATAGACTAAGTCCTAAATATTTAACCACGGCATCATCTGCATTTACAGCCTTTGCTCCTAAGAAAGCACCAAGGATTTTTCCTGTGGCTCTAGCTATAACATATCCTACACCTAAAGCACCAACTTGAGCTAGAATACCTAGATCTAAACTGGCTCCTGCTAAAGTAAAAAATAACAAATAAATAGGAGGAGTAAAATCCGTTATAAGTGTAAATACACGATTTGAATTGTGCATTAAATTTACAAGAGTTGCACCAAGCATCATGCAAGTTAAAAGGGGAGATAAATTTAATAAATTAGCTAGTCCAGTGCTAGCAGCGATTGAGGCTAATACAGTTGATAATAACTCCTCTTTACTCTTCGCTCTATTAGCTGCAAATGTAAGTATAGCTCCTAGTAAAAATCCAAGTAAAAGAGAGCCTAAAATTTCTATAATTGGTGCGCTAATCATCTGTAAAAAAGAATGGCTTGTTGAATCAATAGATATTTTAGCTAAGGACATAGCAAGTCCAAAAAGCATAATTCCTACAGCATCATCAATTGCAACAACCGGTAAAATAGTCCTTGTAAGGGGGCCGTGAGCTTTATATTGCCTAATTACCATCATTGTTGCAG
>NZ_DKLM01000159.1:0-683 GCF_002455975.1 Clostridium sp. UBA6640 | reverse complement strand
CCAATGTGTATATCCTCCTATACAATATATTTATTTTTAAATTATGGTTTAATAATTATTCATAGCCAAAGGCCACCAATACTATCTAGATAAGAACCATAGGGATAAACTTATAGCCCAATATAGCTATCCCTTAAATATTCCAATTCGCAACTTTAATTAATGGAGAATTGAAAATGGATGATTGACAATTGTGGTGAAAATTAGTTTTGATTAAACTAATTTCTTTAAATAGATTTTTGTAGCGGCGAATATTATTCGCCATTTTTTATATGCCAAATATATGATAATGGAAATGGAGTTGAGTTTTGTGGAGAACACTGTTCTCCGCTACAGTTAATAAATTCTAAATTTCTCAGCTTCTGCTGAGAAATATCCAAAATTGTGAATTGTGAATTGAAAAAGTTGTGAATTCAATAGTTTTAATTATAATACTGAAAGGCATAAAATTTTTTCATAGTGGAACGCTACATTTGATAAGTTTAGCGAAAGAATGGTGGTATAATTTTAGAGGTTATATGTATATAACCTCTAGTTGTATTCTTATTAAAAGAACAAATATATTCCCTTTGGCTTACTTTGTAATTTTAGAAGAATGAGCGCATAAAAAAAGAACTTCTTATAAATATTTTAGGAGTTCCTCTTTTTATATAAGCCCTAATTTATATGTTTTTAATTAAAAA
>NZ_DKLM01000131.1:8655-57126 GCF_002455975.1 Clostridium sp. UBA6640 | reverse complement strand
ATTGGTCTACTTTTTAAAAGGGGCCTATGAGAATTAAGTTGTCAATCGTCAATTCTCAATTGTATAAGTATTATGTAACAATATGTCTTACGAATTAACAGAATATTAATAAAATATACACTTTTATGATGAAAAACCTCTAAATTTAAAAAGATTGTTAATATATTAAGAAATTTCCAATAAAAATATGTATTTTTTATAAAATTTTTTATAAATATACTTGAATATGGATTGAAATAGTAATATAATAAAAGTGCAAAATAAATAAAGAGATATATAGCCCCCTTTTTATTTATTTCAGGCAGCCCAACCCCAAGGGCTGTCGCATATTTATTGCATGTCGAATTTTGTTGTAATGCATAGTTTGTCATAAAAAATCTTCTAGTAGCAGAGTCGTACTAGAAGATTTTTTATTTTAAAATATAGTAATGTATTTTATGGAAAGTCGCAGATTAAAAATTATTATTATGCATTTAAATTAATATGCTTATGATCATATAATAGCTTAAGAGTTAATATATAGCTCAATGTAGCCTACACTTTTAATACTCCAATTTACGGTTTAAAATAATGTGAAATTAAGAATTTGCAATTCATAAAGTAAATAATTTTTGAACGTTATTATATTAATAATTGTGTAAAATTATTAAACAATAAATTTTATATAAAAAATTATATAAAATTTTACTATTGCCGATAATTAAATAGATTTCTGTGTATAATGAAAATATATAAGTTAATAATAATATAGATTTTAGAAGATAATAATATATGATAGATGCAATTTTTAGATATATGAATATTATAAAATGTTTCGTGAAGTATATTTAACTTTTAATCAAGGAGGGAAAAGATGAGCATTAGAGAAGTTCTAATTGATTTTATGACAGAACAGGCATATAAGCCTATGAATATACAAGAACTTGCTAAAGTATTTAGCATTGGTAAAAAAGATATTAAAGACTTTAAAAAATTATTAAATGATATGGAAAAAGACGGGCAAATCATTAAAAATAGAGCGGAGTTTTATGGAATCCCAGAAAAAATGGGATTAGTTTCAGGAACTTTCCAAGGTCATCAAAGAGGATTTGGTTTCGTTATAGCAGATGAGGAAAGACCAGATATATTTATACCTGCAAACAATGTTAAAGGTGCAATGCATGGAGATAGGGTAGTAGTAAAAATTTTAAAGGATGAAGACAAAGGACGAAAATGTGAAGGGGAAATAATAAGAATAATCGAGAGAAAAAATAAGAAGCTAGTAGGAATATATGAAGATAGTAAAAATTTCGGGTTTGTAGTACCTGATGATCGAAAAGTAGCTCAGGATATATTTATTCCAAAGGGCGAGAGAAATGATGCAAAATCTGGTCAGATTGTTGTAGTTGAAATAACTAAATGGCCAGAAAGCAGAAGAAATCCTGAAGGTAAGATTATCGAAATATTAGGTAATAAAGGTGATAGAGGAATTGATATCTTAACTATTATAAGAAAGCATAACCTTCCTGAGGATTTCCCAGAAGATGTTGAAAAATTTACACTTGATATATCTGAGGAAATACCTAAAGGAGAATATGAAAGAAGACGTGATTTAAGAGACGTAAAGATGGTGACCATAGATGGAGAGGATGCAAAAGATTTAGATGATGCTGTTTCTATAGAAATGCTTTCAAATGGAAACTTTAAATTAGGAGTTCATATTGCAGACGTATCTCACTACGTTAAAGAAAGAAATCCATTAGATAAGGAAGCCTTTAAAAGAGGAACTTCTGTTTACTTAATAGATAGAGTTATACCAATGCTTCCTAAAAAACTTTCAAATGGTGTATGCAGTTTAAATCCTAAAGTGGATAGATTGGCATTAAGTTGCTTTATGGAAATAGATTCTAGTGGTAAAGTTTTAAATCATGAAATAACAGAAAGTATCATTAAAACTAATGAGAGAATGACTTATACAGATGTTACTAAAATTTTAAGAGATAAAGATGAAGAAACCATAAAAAAATATGAATATCTTCATGAAGATTTCAAAAATATGGAGAAACTTTTTAAAATCTTAAATAAGAGAAGATTTAAAAGAGGATCTATAGATTTTGAATTTGAGGAATCAAAAATTATCTTAGATGAAAACGGAAAACCTATTGATATTAGACCTTATGAAAGAGCTATTTCAAATAGAATCATAGAAGAGTTTATGTTAGTTTGTAATGAAACTATAGCTGAGCATATGTTCTGGCTTAATATGCCTTTTGTATATAGGGTCCATGAAGATCCAGATGAAGAAAAATTAATGCATTTTAATGAATTTGTCTACAACTTAGGATATTTTATAAGACGAACTTCAGAAGTTCATCCAAGTATGCTTCAAGAAGTTTTAGAAAAAGTAAAAGGCCAAAAAGAAGAAATGGTAGTAAGTAGATTATTGCTTCGTTCAATGATGAAAGCTCGCTATTCACCAGAATGTTTAGGACACTTTGGATTGGCAGCTAAGTACTATTGTCACTTTACTTCACCAATAAGAAGATATCCTGACCTTATAATTCATAGAATAATTAAAGAGAGCTTAAATGGTGGATTAAGTGATTCAAGAGATAAAAAGCTTAGAAAAATAGTTGAGGATGCTTCAAAACAATCCTCTGATACTGAAAAAATTGCAGTAGAGGCGGAAAGAGAAGTAGATGACCTTAAGAAAGCTGAATATATGTCAGAAAGAATCGGAGAAGAATTTGAGGGTATTGTATCTTCAGTTACTAACTTTGGTATGTTTGTAGAATTACCTAATACAATAGAAGGATTAGTTCATATAAGCTTTTTAGATGATGACTACTATAGCTATGATGAAAAACGTATATTACTAATAGGTGAAAGAACTAAGAAAGTATACAGATTAGGTGATGAACTTAAAGTAAAATGCTCTAAGGTTGATCTAGAAGCTCATGAAGTATATTTTGAGATAGTTAAAGATGAAAATGAAGAAGAAGAGCTAGCTTTAAGTGACTATCCTGTATTACCTCTTGATGAATTTAAAGAGGAATATTCATTATTAGAAAGTTATGATATAGAAGAATAAAAAACTAAAAGTCATGGATAACCATGACTTTTTTGTGGCTTTGTCGAAAACTTGAAAATACTTAGAAGTAAAGTATTTTTTGGTATATTATTTTCTTTTAGATGCCTAATATCGTTCCATATAATTGTATTATCGGGGAAAACATACTATAATATACAGTATATCGATATTAATTTTATACAAAATTAGAGTATTTTTATATAAAATTTGTTTTGAAAGAAATGGAGGGAGATTTTATGGGTATTTCATTAAAAAAAGGACAAAAGGTGGATCTAACAAAAGGTAATCCAGGACTAAAAAATTTATTAATTGGACTTGGATGGGACACTAATAAATATGATGGTGGTTATCAGTTTGATTTAGATGCAGCAGCATTTGCTCTTGGAGAAGACGGAAAAGCACAAAGTGAACAGGATTTTGTATTCTTCAATAATTTAAGACATAGCTCAGGCTCAATAATACATTTAGGAGATAACTTAACAGGTGAGGGAGACGGTGATGATGAGCAAATAACAATTGACTTATCTAAAATTCCAGCCAATATAAGCAAAATTGATTTTACCGTAACAATTTATGATCCAATAACAAGAGGTCAAAACTTTGGACAAGTATCCAATGCTTTTGTAAGAGTATTAAATGCTGATAATAATACTGAATTAATCAGATATGATTTAGGAGAAGATTTTAGTATTGAAACAGCTGTTATAGTTGGAGAAATATATAGAAATAATGGAGAATGGAAATTTAATGCAATAGGAAGTGGCTTTGAAGGCGGATTAGAAGCACTATGTAGAAATTTTGGGTTAAACGTATAGGACTAGACAATAAAAATTTAGTTTATACACTATTTTAATTTCTATAATAAAAAATCTTTTCTATAGGTGCAAATTAAGAATTAAAGATACGAATTATGGTTAAAGCTCTACCGCAAGGGTCTTTGGAATTTTTGGAATAAATTTTATTTTAAGAAATTCACTAAAGGAGAATTTCATACATAATTCATATTACTAATTATTAATTCTTGATTTTCAAGAGATTAAGCTATTTTTATAAGGGATTTATTTTCTAGAGTATATTTTAGATTTTCATATTGGATGCCTATATAAGGATACTTAACTTAAGTATCTTTCTTCATATATCAAAGTTATGTGGCAATGAGGAGGAATAAAAATGGGAGTAATATTGCAAAAAGGACAAAAGGTTGATTTGACTAAAGGATATCCTAAATTAACAAAAATAATAGTAGGGTTAGGATGGGATACCAATTCATATGACGGAGGATATGATTTTGATTTAGATGCTGCAGCTTTTTTATTATTAAGTAATGGAAGAGTTTCAAAAGATGAGGATTTCGTATTTTATAACAATTTAAGCCATGATTCAAGCTCCGTACTTCATATGGGAGATAATCTTACAGGAGACGGTGAGGGTGATGATGAGCAAATAACAATCGATTTAAGTAAGGTACCATCAAATGTTGAAAAAATAGCTTTTACAGTTACTATTCATGAAGCAGATATAAGACGACAAAACTTTGGACAAGTATCTAATGCTTTTGTAAGAATTGTTGATGAATCAACAGATAAAGAATTACTTAAATACGATTTAGGAGAAGACTTTAGCGTAGAAACAGCATTAGTTGTTGCAGAGATATATAGACATAATGGTGAATGGAAATTTAATGCAATAGGCAGTGGTTTCCAAGGGGGATTAGAAGCACTTTGCAAAAATTTTGGAGTAAATGTATAGGAAATTTAGCCAAAAGGGGTGAGACATATGTCAGTTAATTTACAAAAAGGACAAAAGGTTAGTTTAACTAAAGGCGACCCTTCATTATCTAGAATTGTAGTAGGTTTAGGATGGGATGCAGCAGAACGTAAAAGTGGTGGATTTTTAGCAGGACTTTTTGGAGGAAAATCGGTATCAAATATAGATTGCGATGCCTCAGTATTTATGCTAAACCAAAACGGAAGATTATTAGGTAATAAAAGTGTAGTGTATTTTGGAAATTTAAGAAGTTCTTGTGGCGGAGTTGTCCATACTGGAGATAATCTTACAGGAGATGGTGATGGCGATGATGAGCAAATCATTGTTGAGCTAAGTAAAATAAACCCTAATATTCATAGATTACTATTTACTGTAAACATATATGATTGTATAAGCAGAAAACAAGATTTTGGCATGATAAGAAATGCTTATATAAGAGTAGTTGATGGTAAGACAAATAAAGAATTAATAAAATATAATCTATCAGATGACTACAATGGTAGGACATCACTAATGGTTGGAGAGTTGTATCGTCATGATGGTGAGTGGAAATTTTCTGCTTTAGGTGAAGGTACAAATGATACAGGTCTTCAGGACATTGCAAATAGATTAAGATAGTGTATTTTTAAAATTTAGAAGATTAATAAAGAGGTGTAAAAATGAAATTCTTCAAAGAGTCAAAAGAAGAGGTCTTGAAAGAATTGGATGTAGATTCGTCTCAGGGATTATCTGATGAGGAAGTTAAAAAAAGAATTGAGAAATATGGACATAATCAATTCACTAAACAAGAAGAAGGTAGCCTTTGGGATGATATTAAGGATGCAATAGCAGAACCTATGATGATAATCCTTTTGATTGCTGCTGGTGTAAGCGCATTAATAGGTGAATATCATGATGCAATTGGAATTATCTGTGCTATAGCACTAGGTATAACTATTGGTATCGTAACAGAAGGAAAATCTAAAAAAGCAGCAGAAGCCCTAGCTAAGATGACAGAGGATATTGAAGTTAAAGCAATTAGGGGTGGAAAAATACTACAGGTTAATAAAAGTGAACTTGTGCCTGGAGATATAATCATGATTGAAACTGGCGATATGGTGCCAGCAGATGCTAGATTAATTGAAAGCTTAGATTTAAAAGTAAGAGAAGATATGTTAACAGGAGAATCCGATGACGTATCTAAAAATGCAGACAACATAATAGAAATGGAAGTTATAGAGTCTGAAGGAAAAAGTATAGTTCAAGACCCAATTCCAGCAAAACAAACTAATATGATATTTGGTGGTACTCTTGTAGCTTATGGAAGAGGTAAAGCTGTAATAGCCTCAACAGGAGATCATACAGAAATGGGTAAAATTGCAGCTAGTCTTGTAGAAGATGATGAAGAAACTCCTCTACAAATTAAATTAGGGGAATTAGGTGGACAAATTTCAAAGGTATCTAGTGCTATAGCAGCATTATTGTTTATTGCGATGGTTGCAAAGATGATATTATCAGGTGCATTACATATAGATACTTCAGGATTTATGCCATTTTTAGATTCTATAGGTCCAGTTAAAACAGCATTTGTAGTATGCGTTGCTTTAATAGTTGCAGCAGTTCCAGAAGGACTTCCAACAATGATAAATATGACATTAGCAATAACAATGCAAAAAATGGCAAAAATTAATGCTCTTGTTACTAAAAAGGAAGCTTGTGAAACAATAGGAGCTGTAAGTGTAGTATGTTCTGATAAAACAGGTACATTAACACAAAATAGAATGACAGTAGAGAAAGTTTATTTAAATGGAGAATTTGCTCAAAAATCTGAGCTTACTAACGATAATTTCTTCATTGATAACTGCATTGTAAACTCTACAGCAGATATTGAAGCTGAAGGAAACTCTTATAAATATTTAGGAAGTGCTACTGAATGTGCATTACTTCTTTGTAATGATCCACATAACTATAAAGAAAAAAGAGATAGTGCTGACATAGTACATCAAATACCATTTACTTCAATGCGTAAGAGAATGGTAACTATTATAAAAAATGGCCAAGACTCTGTGTTACTTTCTAAGGGAGCACCAGAGATCATTTTAAGCCTTTGTAAGTATGAGCATATAAACAATGAAGTAAATGAGCTTACAGAGAAAAGAAGAAGCGAAATTTTATCAGAAATAGAAAAATTACAAAGTCAATCAATGCGTATTTTAGGATTTGGTTATAAATATATGCCATCAGAATTAGCAGAGGTTGCAGTAGATACAATGGCTACTGATCAATTTGAAGAGAATTTAATCTTCACAGGCTTTGTTGGAATTAAAGATCCACTAAGACCAGAAGTTAAGGAAGCTGTAGAGACAGCAAGAAAAGCTGGAGTGCAAACTAAAATGCTTACTGGAGATAACATTAATACTGCAGTGGCAATTGGTAAAGAGTTGGGAATAGTAACTGATAGCATGAGAGCTGTTGAAGCAACTTTCATTGATACTTTAAGTGATGAAAGACTTAGAGAAGAAATAAAAACAATTTCAATAGTTGCTCGTTCAAAACCAGAAACTAAAATGAGAATAGTTGATGCTCTTCAACATAATGGAGAGGTTGTTGCAGTTACTGGAGATGGAATTAATGACGCGCCAGCATTAACTAAGGCAGATGTTGGAGTAGCAATGGGTATTGCTGGAACAGAAGTTAGTAAGAATGCAGCAGATATAATTCTTACAGATGACAGTTTTGGTACTATTATAAAAGCTATTAAATGGGGAAGAGGAATATATGAGAACTTCCAAAGATTTATCCAATTCCAAATTACAGTTAATATAGTTGCCTTTCTTATAGCTATTATTTCTCAGCTTACAGGCCATGAAATGCCGTTTACAACTATTCAATTACTATGGGTTAACATTATAATGGATGGTCCACCAGCATTAGCATTAGGTTTAGAGCCAGTAAGAGATAAGGTGTTAAAGAGAAAGCCAGTCAATAGAAAAGCTAATATAATTACAAAACAAATGTTAACTACTATAATATTAAATGCATTATATATAACAGCATTGTTATTTATGCAAATGAATTTTAATATTTTAGGCGCTGAAGTAGCACCTGCTTCAGCTAATGGATTTGTACCTAATGAAATGGAAACTGTATTATTTGGTACATTTGCATTTAGTGCATTATTTAATGCCTTTAACTGTAGAGAATTTGGTAAAGACAGTATAATACCAAACTTTACACAAAATAAAATTGCTCTAAGAATCATAGCGATAACTGCTATAGGACAATTAATACTTACAGAAGTATTTAAAGATTTCTTTAGTGCAGTAGCATTAAGTCCAATGATGTGGTTAAAGATTATAGGATTATGTTCAACAATTGTAATAGTTAATGAATTAGTTAAACTAGTACTTAGAACATTTGGAGCAAAAGAAGATATGAATATAGAAGGTAAAATTTCAGCTTAATAGAAGTTTTAGTTTTTATAATCACATATGAGAATAATAAAAAGCAGCTACAGATTTAGATTTTGTAGCTGTTTTTATTTTAGTTAAAGTTCATAATTATGTTACAGACCCAGGGGCTTCATCAATGGAGAATTCAAAATTGACAATTCATAATTAAGGAGGAAATTATTTTAGGTAAAATAATTTCTTTAATGTACTTTTTGACTAGCAATGTAAGTGCTAGTTTTTTTCACCTCTGGGGAACAGTAGTGAAGCCCNNGCAGTATAGTTCGGAACAAAAATTAAAGAATTTAAACTAGTATTATGGAGATAAGCAATATAGTTAAAATATCGTTTAATGTTGCAGACATACTACCATATCATACTGCACCCCAGGGGTCTATGTAGAAAGTAGTTATAGATTTAGATTTTGTAACTACTTTAATTTTATTTAAAACTTATGATTTTGTTATAGACCCCAGGGGTGGAAGGTAATGCTGAGAAATATCCATAATTTTGAATTATAATAAGTGGTTTAGAACTTTTTCTAATATTTCTTCAGAAGCTTTAACTCCTATATTTTTAGTAATATAGATATTTTTATAGTTGTCAATTAGTAGTTTTTCTCTCATTGAAGAATGTTTAGGTACCATTCCAACAGTAGAGTTTATAAGCATAGGTAGATCAAATTCAGAATCTCCCGAACTATATAAATCGTAGTCATTTTCAATGTCCATTATATGCTCAAGAGGTAAATATTTGTTAATACATATAGGAATTATATATAATTTTCTACCATGAATTATTAAAGTGTAATCACTGTCTAAACAAATGGTTTGGGCCTTTTGGATAAGGGTATTATCTAAAAGATCTCTATCTTTTAAAATAGCACATAAATATAGATCTTCACAAAGAGAATAGGATTCTATATAAGAGCTATTGATTAGGAAATCACAATACCTTATCATCAAAGTTAAAGGTGAAATTTTATTTAGTTTTTCTTTTATTATTTTATCCCAGCTGTGAAGAGGTACACCATCTTTAAGTATAACTCCACCATTACACACAACAGCATATTTAGGAACTATTTTGCTATTAAAGAGTTCTATTCTTTTAAACTGGTGCTGTACTCTTGTGGTTATGGTAATAAATGTCAAATTCTTATTTATTTCATATAATAAATTTTCAATTTTTGCCGATATATATGAATTAGGAATATGATTTTTAAATTCAGCTATAAGGAGATTATTTGTATCACATTCTTTAAATTCTTGAAAAAATTTCTTAGAATATATAAGTGTTCTGTCTAAATCTGAAGCATAAATCATCTTGTCATCTCCCTAATAATTCCACAGCAACTGTAAGACATATCACTATAAACCATTATAGGAACCTTTCTATCTTCAGCAAGCTTATATATATGGATAAGATTTGGATTATCTAGAGAATCTACTAGTATTCTCCAAGGTACTCTTCTAAGTAGTACTCTGGTGGTTTCTCCAATACCAGGTTTAATATGATTGATGTTCTTAATATTAAATAATTCTTTTATATGATTTACTTCAGAAAGACCTCTATAATCTACAATAGCATCTTTCACATTTATAACAAAATCCTTTCCAGCTGATGTTAGCTCATTAAAACACTTAGATATTTCATCAATAAAGAAATTTGATACATCAATCTTTGACCATTCACTATAAAATTTAGCACCATGAAAGTCATCTTTAAAGATAAATTTATCATTATGAACTGTTCTGCTCACAAGGCCGGATACAGTAGAATTAAGACAGGCACTAGGAATGAGAAAATCCTCTCTTGTTCCATATATCTGTGATGCATATGCTGGATCTGAAAGAACCGCAAGGTTTGGATCTAGTTTAATTCCATATTCCTTATAAAAGTCATTACAAGAAGAAATTAGGGTATCTTGAATAACTCCTTTTCCAGTCCAGCCATCAATAAATTGTATATTACAGTTTTGATGATTATTTATAATATATTTTATAGCATTTTTATCTACGCCTTTATCCCTAATTATTGAAATGCTGTAATGTGGAAGATCTAATTTATACTTTAGTTTTATATATCTTTTTATTAAAATCCCAATAGGGGTACCAGCCCTGGCAAGAGATACTAAAACTAAATTATCCACATTTTTATTTAAAATTTTTTCACTTACTATTTGAATTAAATTAGCTATTTTATTCTTTGAATGTTGTAGAGTATTACGGAATATATTCATATATTCTTCACTAGGATGATATTCAATAGGTAACATTTCTGAATAATGAGTACCTGAATCTATTGCTATCTCTCTTGTTAAATTATCCTCTTCTTTAATTAGTTTACTAATATCTTTTAACAAAAATATTACATCAGAAGTATTATAACTTCCAGAAAATCTAGTATAATTCATCATATAAACCACCTTAATTAACTTTTAAAGGATACAAAGATAACCTTTAAAATTCCTAAGTTCTTTAATTTTTCTAATAAACTTTCTTTACTTTTGTTACCTAGTGGCTTTTCAGTAAAATAAACTAAGTTTTTATAAGTTCCACTAGGAATATTATAAATATAATTTTTATTAGATTTATTAAATAGTGAATCTAGTTCTATTTTATTTTTTATCCCATAGAACTCATAGCTATTATCACAATATATTGGGCTTATAGTAGATGAATGGAAAAGTACATTATCCCCTAAATTGCAAGCTACAAGGCTTGGCATAAATATAAACTCTTCATGTCCAAGGCATAAAGTAGCACTATCATCAATTTTATCCTTAATTATTCCTGTGATTTTCCCTACTTCCCTAGATAAATTATTCCAATCGTAAGGAGTCATACCAAATCTACCACTATATCTATGAAATTCATCTATATTTTCTTTATGATCTATTAGTACTTCCTCAGAAGAAATTGTATTATCTAAAGGTATGGTATCAATTTTAACTTCAGTTACTTCACCGGATTTTTCACAATTAAAATTTCCCTTGATTAAAGAAAACGCAGATAAGTTGATAGTATCTATATCACTAAAAAGTTTTAAATTATCAGCACTTCTCCAATCTAAAATAGATATAATAGAAAAGCTATTGCACTTTAGATTATTATTAAGTTCTTTTATAAGATTCAATGAAGTTTTACCAGTAGTAATTTCATCATCTACAAGTACAATTTCGTCACAATTCATAAGCAGCTCATTATTAAGAGGATACATAAGATGATCAACAGCATGAGAATGTTCCTCTTTAAAAAGACAATAGGATTTTAATGAAAGTAACTCATCTCTAGTAGTTTGAATGTAATAAGCATTTTCAAAAGAAGATGCAACAGCTTGTCCTAAAGCGGTAGCTGTTTTAGCAAATCCTATAAATAATGTTTTTTTATCTAAGGTTAGTTTTTTATTTAAAATACGCAAGCTATCTTCTGAAATTTTATTAGTGGAATTAGTATTAAGATTTATTAAATCATTAACTAAAGGTTCTATATTATTGTCCACTATATTATTTTTTTTAGAAAAATAATCTCTTGCAAGAATATTTCCTATAAGCCTTAAGTTATATGGTGACATAGGTACATGTTTTCCAATAACTTTGCTAACAAATAAAAAACTCCTTTTAGGATTTTTTCTTGCTGCTACAGAAAATAAGGCATTGTAGGGAATATTATATTGATTTTCTGTTATTTCTATATCTAACTGTAATTTATTTTGTATATTAAAGTTGAGATGATCTTGACAGTATGTCTTTGTAAGTAAATCCATTATTTAAAACCCCCATAATCTTTGCTCTAAGTAAAATATTTTTAGCCCATATTAAATGAGGCTTAACTTCATTCATTTTATTATTAAAATTGCTCTTTAATACACCATTACTAGAAGAATCAACTATTTTTTTAGCATCCATATAGTCTTCATAGGTAACAACATATAGGGAGTTAACTACATTCACTTGCTTTGGATGTATTACCACTTTGCCAGTTAACCCATTTATAATATCTAAGTGTACTTCTTTAATAAGGCCAGATAATACATCTATATTGTGAATATCATAATATTCATGTACAACTCCTGATATTACAAAGCCTTCTGGTTTAAATATATTTATAATATCACTTATACAATCACTAATGGATACTACATCATATATAGTATCACCGATCCCACGCCTAATTCCTAAAATACCACATAAATCTGTTCCACCAATTCTTATGTTTAGTACATATGAATTATATTTTTTTAAGATATCTCTAATTCTTATAAGTTCATTAAATCTATATTCTTTGTATAGAATTTCATAGGATTCTAAAATTGGCATTCCATAAAGATGTGTATTATTTTCCAAGTTATACTTTTCTAGCTTATCAAAATATTTTGCTCCTATAGAAGCTGTGAATTTTGGAAAAACAAATCCGCAAAGTGCAGATTTAGGACAATTCTTAAGACAGAAGTCAAATTGATTAACATTTCTAACCCTTATAAATAAAAGAGGAAGATCTTCTAAGGAAATCTCATCTTTTGAAAGTGCAGTTTCTATTTCTATAAATGTTTCAATAAGATTTTTTTCTGCTATAGTAACATCTGAATCGGATACAGCATCTTCTAAACAAATTATTATAGTATTTGCGCCTAATTTTTTCTGAGCTAATATATTATTAAATAAATTCTCTTTTAGAGGATTTATATAAAGTGTAGCGCCTAAGGAATGAGATAATATTTCCTTTGAAGAATGTAATGAATATTCTTCTGGTGGAATAAAAAATATATCTTTGTAATTGTCTATATGTCGAAAATAATTCATGTGATAACCCCCGTCTAGTTAAGGCAATTTTTATATGCCTAAGTAATTTAAAATATAACAAACTTCTATAATTACTATAATATAAAATTTTTCTAATTAATATGACCAAAAATAATAACATTTTAAAATATATTTATTGAAAATTGTGGAGTAAAATATCTATAGATATTTTAAGGTATAGCTAATAAAATTTTATAACATATGGCATATAATATTCTTAAAATGCAAATTAAGGGAAATCACAAATAAAGTGACTTCCCTTAAAAATTTATATATTATCAATACTATTTAAAAACAGATTATTTTAATATTTATACTTATTTATTATTTAGCTGCCCAAATATCTATTTCGATTTTTAATTCTGGTAACCCTAATGCTGTAATATAAGCAATTGTCATTGATGGTGAGGGCACATTAAATAAATGGTTCCATAAATCATCAAAGTAATCCCAATCAATTTCTTCAGTTGCCCAGATATTAACTTTTACAACATTTTCAGGCGACAAATTTTGGCTTTTTAGCAAATTAGAAATGTTGTTTAAGGTATTTTTAACTTGTTCATTAAAATCCTCTGGAATATTTTCATTAATATCAATTCCAATCTGTCCAGAAAAGCTATACCATTCGGCATTTCTAGCAATACGTGTTACATGACTATAGTTGCCAACTGGCTTCGGATATTTTGATGGGTTTAACCTTGTAACTACTTTTTCATTATTATTTATATTATTCTTCATCTCTATTACTCCTTTAAATCTAATAGAATGTTCAAGCAAATTTAATATCAAATCATTTTGAACATATTCTAACTATTTTCTTTTATTGATACTTGAATAAATAGGCGCAAATACCTATAATTAGGCATAGTTATCCCTTACCCAATAATTTTAAAAGAAAACAGCAGTCGAGTATCCAATACCGAAAGATAAAGTCTTTATTGATCTTTTTTTCATTTGAATACCCTCCCTTAAATTTATAGTTAGTAATAGTATACTAATATTTGTTAATTTAACATAAAAATTTTCAATAGTCAATAAATTATATCTACGCTTTAATTTATTACTATGGATGAGAGATTTTCATAATATATATTTATAGCTAGAAAAATTTATGAAAAATAGATACAAACGGCACATTTTACTGTGAATATTAATTGATATATGTAAAATTTTAAATATTTATTGTTATAATTTTAATAAAATGGTATAATACTAAGTGAAATATTATGATTAAAAAAAGGAGGTCGCAAGTATATGATAAATATTGCAAATTTAGCTATAAGACTAACAACAACTAAAAATACAATATTAAATGGAATTAAAAATAGCGACCCGATGAGCTTTAATTGTAATACAATAATTTAGAGTTAAATTGTTATTGTGATTATAAATGTCACGGGCAAAATAAAGTTCCGTGACTTTTTATATTATATATTAGCTTTTAAAAGCGATATACATCTGTAATTTACGTACATAAGAAAAAAGGTCATGGATTAATCCATGACCTTTTTTCTTTTTTAATATTGCTATAGATAGACTATCTTAGAAATTAATGCATAGCCAAATATAACTACACCTTTGAGTTTTTCAATTTACAACTCAACGTTAAGGTAGAAATTATTTTTGATCAAAGTAATTTCTTTAATGGATTTTTTAACTAGCAATACATTTGATAGTTTTCCACCTCTGGGGAACAGTAGTGAAGCCCTTTAGGGTTCCCCTGAGGTGCAGTATAGCTTGGAACAATACACTAATGCTATGGAGAGGCTACATTTGCTAGTGTTTACTACTACGGCTAATCAATTCTAAATTTCTCAGTTATCACTGAGAAATATCCGAAATTGTGAATTGTGAATTGTGAATTTTGAATTTAGTAGTTTTAGTGGCAATACCAATAAGCGTTAATTATTCTCAGAGATAGATTAGATTTAGAGTTAGTATATCTATAGATAAGGAGGTGAAAATTGTGAAAAGATATGAAGAAGTAGACGTTAAAACCATCTAGCTAGCTCATTTGGTGGTTAAAAATCCACGGACCTAGGTTTTTAGCCATTTAAAATTAAGTATCTTCAAATTTTAGATATTTAAATGGGTTACAAAATCATCAAATGAGCAATAGGAGAGGGTTAAAATGTTAGTACAATTAAATAATATAGGAAAAAGCTTTAATGGAGAAATTTTAATTTCAAATATAAATTTAAAGGTTGAAGAGTCAGAAAAAATAGGCTTAATAGGAGTTAATGGTGCAGGAAAATCTACACTATTAAAAATGATCTATGGAGATCTCTCACATGATGAAGGAGAGATAATAAAATCTAGAGGAAAAACCTTTGCTTATTTAAAGCAAGATAGTGGTTTGAGTTTAGAAAACTCTATTAAAGAGGAGATGCTTTCTGTGTTTAATGAACTTTTAAATGTAGAAAAGGAATTAAGACAATTAGAAAAACTTATGTCATCACAAGAAATTATTGAAGATTATGAAAAGTTAGAAAAAGTTATGAAGAAATATTCATCTAAAACTGATTATTTTGTTATGCAAGGTGGATATGAAATAGAAGCGAAAATCAATACCATATTAAATGGAATTGGATTTAAAAATTTTGATTTAAATATTGAAGTTTCAAAGCTAAGTGGGGGACAGAAAACAAAGCTTTCATTAGCAAAAATACTTTTAAATGAGCCAGATTTATTGATGTTAGATGAGCCTACAAACCATCTTGATTTGGAAGCTTTAAATTGGTTAGAAGGTTATTTAAAAAGTTATAAAGGTGCAGTTTTAATAGTTTCTCATGATAGATATTTCTTAGATTCTACAGTTTCTGTTATATATGAAATAGAAAGAGGAAAATCCAAGAGATATACTGGCAACTACTCAAAGTATGTTTCGCTTAAAGCAGAGGAGAAAGAGCTTCATATAAAAAATTACGAAAGACAACAGGAGGAAATAAAAAGACTTCAAACTTTTGTTGATAAGAATATAGTAAGAGCCACTTCTTCTAAGGCAGCTAAAAATAAGAGAAAAGTTATAGAAAGAATGGAAAAAATAGATGTGCCCCTAGGAGAATTAAAAAAGGTTAATATGAACTTTGAAATTAAGAATAAATCTTATAAAGAAGTGCTTGAGCTTAAAGAAGGTATTTTATCTGTAGGTGAAGGGGAAAATAAAAAAATACTCATTGAAGATTTAAGCTTTGACCTTACAAGAGGAGATAGAGTGGCATTAATAGGGCCTAATGGAGTAGGAAAAACTTCATTATTAAAGGCTTTAATAGGAGATTTACAGCTAGAGCATGGTTCAATTAATTGGGGCAAAGATATCCATATAGGTTACTATGATCAAGAGCATGAAAAGTTAAATCCTAATAATACTGTATTAGAAGAAGTGTGGGATGATTTTCCTACTATGAAAGGAAGTAAAATACGCGGAGTATTAGGAAGATTTTTATTTTCAGGTGAAGACGTATTTAAAAAAATAGGAGATTTAAGTGGTGGAGAAAAATCAAGGGTAGCACTGTCTAAACTCATGCTTATAGAAGCAAACTTACTACTTTTAGATGAACCTACAAACCATTTAGATTTGCAGAGTAAGGAAGTAGTAGAGTCTGCTTTAAAGGACTATGAAGGCACAATTTTATTTATATCTCACGATAGATATTTTATAAATAAAATTGGAAACAAAGTGATGGAACTTACAAAAGAAGGAGTAAAATGCATTAAGGGAAACTATGACGATTACATCAATGGAGAAACTATATAAATTAAGAATTAAAAATGAAGANNGGGAACAGTAGTGAAGCCCTTTAGGGTTCCCCTGAGGTGCAGTATAATTCGGAACAATATCCAAAAATTTAAACCAACATTAATGGAGAAACTATATAAATTAAGAATTAAAAATGAAGAATGAAGAATTTATGAAGATTTCTCCTTTGTGGGAGAAATCACAAATTGATTTCTTTTTTCGAGTTATAAAGTAATTTCTTATAATAAAAAAGATAGCAATAAAATTGCTAGTAAAAAATCTATTAAAGAAATTAGTTTCACTAAAACTAATTTCATCATTAATTTTTAATTCTTCATACTTAATTCTTAATTGCCACAAGTTGGTTTTACAGTAATTTTTTAAAATTGACAAAAAATAGTAGGAGTTATATAATTATTATCTAAAGAACATTTAAAAGCAGGTGTTGAAATGGCAAAGAAATTAGGAAACAAAACATTAGTTGAAAATAGAAAAGCAAGACATGATTATTTTATAGAAGAAGCTATGGAAGCAGGAATAGCTCTTGTAGGGACAGAAGTTAAATCTATAAGAGCAGGAAAGGCAAACCTTAGAGATAGTTATGCAGACATTAAAAATGGAGAAGTTTTTATAAAGAATATGCATATAAGTCCATATGAACAGGGCAACATATTCAATAAAGACCCATTAAGAGAAAGAAAATTACTTTTACACAAATATGAAATTGAAAAGCTTTTAGGATACACTGCTCAAAAGGGGTATACCCTTGTGCCATTATCTCTATACTTAAAGGATGGCAAAGTTAAGGTAAACCTAGCAGTAGTTAGAGGTAAAAAAGACTATGATAAGAGAGATGCAATGCTTGAAAAGGCTGCTAAAAGAGATATAGATAGACAAATGAAGGAGAAATATAAATAATTAATAAACCTTTCTAGTCTATCCATGAATTTCAGCTTGATATAATCATTGAAATCATATATCATAATCTATGCAAGCTACAACTTGCACAATTGAAATTTGGCTATGGACAATTATAAAAACTTCTCTTTTAAAAATAGAAGTTTTGAGCTAAATCGATTAAAGAAATTAATTGATCACAATTAATTTCAACATCAATTGTCAATTGTCAATTTTCCATTCTCAATTGTATAAGGTTGACATAGCATATTAATTGCTATAAAATAAGTATACATCATAAAAATTAAATATAGACTGCGTTAAAAAAACACATAACATGGGGGCGTACTTGGTTTCGACGGGGGTACGTGGCACCTGGGAAGCGAGTCGAGGGAGCCTGTGGGCCCGCGTTAAAAAACTACGGGAATAAAGATAAACGCAGAAGATAATTTTGCATTAGCAGCTTAGTCTGCTACGTTCTACCTTTGAGTACCGCGGCTTAGGATAGGGCGCCGACAGCGGTGAACCGAGTCTAGGAAAGCTTTGACCTAGAAACGGAAATTATGAAGCTACTGAAAGTGAAACCTGGTTGGTAGGGGTTCACTGGAGGGAATGTTAAAATACCAACTGCACTCGGAGATGCCTAGATGTGATGGCTTTCGGACAGGGGTTCGATTCGTGAAAGAGTCGCCTTTGAGAGTGATCTCAAAGTGAAAACTTGGCTTTATCGGTGAAACCTTAACACGTGACGGTGAAGGCAATACCGAGAGGTATGTGAGGAAACTCAACAGCCTTGTATCGACTCATAGGCTTCTAATCTAACAACTAAGTTAGCAAGAAGTACTAGGATGGAAGTTACAAACTAAACTACAACTTTCATAATACGCCAAGGAACTTAAGATAAATTAAGTTCAAAATATAGTCAGCACCATTAGAAATAATGGAAGAGGGTGTCCCCTCGCCTCCACCAATGAAACCCTCGACTAATTTGATTAGTCGAGGGTTTTTCCTATGTATGAGATTAGAATTATTTTGAGTGAATTATACTATAAATGATGTAAACAAAATAATGTAAATGGTTTGTAGAAGATATTAATATTGCTTGAGATATGATGAAGGTATCAATAGAAGTTAATATCGTTATTTAGGTTATAAGAAATTATAAATTTACTTAGTTGTCGAAAAAAGTAAAATGAAACGGACAAGCGGGGCGTTTACATAAGAACTTATGTTCTGTATAATATAAGATATAAAAAAAGTATTGGACCAATTCGACATTTAATGATATACTTATTAAGTGAAAATATTAGTGAGGTGTAACTATGAGTAGGATAGCTATTTCGTTTTTTGCAGGGGCTGGTGGGTTAGATATTGGGATACATGATGCTGGTTTTGATGTAAGACTAAGTGTAGAATTAGAAGAAAAGTACTGCGAAACTTTAAAAATAAATAATCCTACCTTTAATGTAGTGAATGCGGATATAATGGAATATTCTAAAGAGAAAATTTATAAAGATGCAAAATTATCAAATAATGAAGAAATAGATTTAATCTTTGGAGGTAGTCCGTGTCAAAGCTTTAGTACAGCTGGGAAAAGGAAAGCTTTTTCTGATGATAGAGGAAAAGCTATGCTTAAGTTTGTAGAGTTAGTGGAAGAAACTAGACCAAAAGCATTCTTACTAGAAAATGTTAAGGGGTTGCTTTCAGCCCCATTAAAACATAGACCGTTAAATGAAAGAGGATCTGAATTTCCACCTTTAGAGAGAGAAGAGCAGAGGGGTAGTGCATTAGAGTATTTATTAAATCAAGTTAAGGATTATAATGTTAAATATAAAGTAGTAAATTCAGCTGAATATGGAGTTCCTCAGAAAAGAGAAAGAGTAATTTTTATTGGTATAAGGAAGGATTTAAACAAGATATATGAGTTTCCTAAAATAACTCACGGCAGCAATTCAGGCAAACCATTTAATACAGTGGGTGATATATTAAACCAATTAAGTGATATTAACCATAACTATGTAAAATATTCAGGGGAACGATTAAAATATATGAAGTTAATACCAGTGGGCGGAGGTAATTGGCGAGATTTAGATGAATCAATTGTTGAGAAAGCAATGGGAGGGGCATTTAAATCCGGAGGAGGCAAGACTGGATATTTCCGAAGAATAAAAGCTAATGAGCCAAGTCCAACATTATTAACATCGCCTATACAAAAAAGTACTAACATAGGGCATCCATATGAAGATAGACCATTAAGTATAGAAGAATATTTAGCTATACAGGGATTTCCTAAAGGCTATATTTTAAATGGGACTATAAATGATCAATATACGCAAATAGGTAACGCAGTACCAGTAGAATTAGCGAAAATATTAGGAAGTAAATTAATAGAAATATTGGAAAAGTAGAAGAATATTCTTCTACTTTTTTATACTATTTAATAGTTTTAATGTATAATAGAATTATATTGTAATAACAGGGATGAGGGGTAATTTTATGAACATTGAAACTAGAAATAAAATAGAATCACATTTAAGAGAAGTAATGAAGAGAATATTAGAAAAAAGAACAATTCAAGAACCATTTAATGAAAATGAAATAAAAAATAAAAATCCTTTTGGATATAGATTAGTGCCAATAGAAGTATGGAAAGGTTCAAAATTTGAACGTTCATTTGTTACATCATTAGGCCAAGGAATTTTTGAACAGATTGCTAAAGTTATAGCTGAAGGTTCAGGGGCTATCGCTGAAAATCAATATGCCAGGTCAATTAGATTAAACACTTGGCAAATGGAGCAAATAGATAATATATTAGAAAAGCAAAGAAAACAAAAGAATACTTCAAAGAATAAGAGAAATAATAGCTTAATCAAACTAAAGACTATAAAGGAAGAACTAAATATTTTAAGAGAATTAGAAATAGAAAGATATCAGGATGTAAATGTATTGTTCGATTTATATATAAAAAGAAAAGATGGACAAGAAGAATACTATTCTTTAAAGACGGTAAAGCCTAATTTAGATCAAACGGAAACTGCAAAGAAAGATATGTTAAGATTGATGACAGCAGAAGATGTAGAAGCGTATTTTGCTTTACCATATAATCCAGCAGGAGAAAGTAAGATTTACAAGACAGCACACGCAATACCGTACAAACTTTTTGACATGGATAATGATGAAAATGTTTTAATTGGTAAGAAACTCTGGAATAAGATAGGCCAAGATGACAAAACATATGATGAGTTATTAGATATTTTCAATATAGTTGGGGAAGAATATGTAACAAGGATTAAAACAGAATATCTAGGCATAAAATAGCATTTAAAAGAAGTTTAAATATATAATTATTAAAGATAGAGTTAATTATGTATTTTTAATGTGATGAAGTGGTATATTAGATGAAAATAATATAAGATTAAGAATAACAAAGTTTCTTTAATAGAATGATAGAAATAACTGTTATACAGATGAGGACTTTAATTTAGAAGACGTTCTAAGAATAGCATATGAAGATGCAATGAGATATTCTAAAGAAAAAGGTTTTTTATGATATAACAATGCAAAAATAAAGTTATCAGTTAATGATGATAAATCAATAGTAGAGTTTTATAGAAGTTTAATATAAAAGAAAAATTACTCCTACTTGTATATTAAGTATACAGATAGGAGTTTTTTATTATAAAAGAGGTAATATTAATCATAGGAATAACTTATTTAAAAGAAAAGGATAAGATTAAATCAATGTCATAGGAGGTACAAGAAACGGTTTTAGGAATACTAAAAGTATTAGAGTCAGAGTATGGAAAAAATAGAAAATACAAAGATGATGGAGGTTATGTAATAGTTGTAGAGAAAAAAGAAGGCTTTAAAGAAATGATGGGTAAAATCTATATTGACTGTGATAATGTTATGGATGAATACGTAGATAAGATAATATATATTAATGACGAAATGTATACTAATTCTTTAACGCTATGCAATAATAACATTGACAGTTCAATTAGAGCTAAAACTACAAAATCTAATAAATTATATTATTGACTAAAAAGCCTCAATTACAAAGTCATAATTAAGGTTTTTTATTTGTAGAAACACGGAAATGCAAAGATGATAAAGAAAGCTATTTACTATCAAGGATAACTCAACTACCACCCGCTTGAAGCAGGTGGGGTGTAATTGCTGCTGAAGCAGCTTAAAATGATTCCGTTGTTTCTGTAACCCATCTATTTCTTGAGCTGCTATATATTCAATTATAACTTCGTCTGTCACATTACCACTACTTGCTGCAAAATATCCTCTTGCCCATAGATGATGTCCCCAAAACTCCTTGTTCAGTTCCTTATATTCCATTAGCAGTTTTCTTGAGCTATATCCTTTTATATATTGTACTGTTTTGCTTACTGGCAGATGTGGCAGAACTGATACCAGTAGATGCACATGATCTTTTGATACATGTTCTGCTATTATTTCTATTTTATTATTTTTATATACTTGTATTATCAGTTCTCGTGTTCTCTCCCCTATTTGCCCACCTAAAACCTTTTTTCTATACTTTGTTATCCATACTATATGGTATTTTAAATCATATGTTGCGTGAGCAGACTGTCTATAATTTTGCATTTATATCACCTCTAGCATTATTTTCTCACTGCTAGTACTTATAAATGCACTATTGCCCGGGTTGACCTAAAGGTTTTGGCTGGAGGCCGAGGAATTTAACCCCATTATACAGACATTAAAGAAAACTAAAAGTGTAAGCATGCATAAAAGGTGCTTAGTAATTGAAACATATTGAAGGTTTTACTAATAAAACAATAGCCGAAATGGAGGAGGTAGAATCCCATGCTGGAGTCAATTATATAAAAAATTATGAATTAAGCGTATTAGCTGGAGTGGAAATGAAATATAGCTCAGGACTAAATTTGATAGAGAGGTTATTGAGATGGGCAAAATCATCAGTGGTTAGCAATGTGTTTTGCTAATTTAGATAAGGTAAGAAATGCTGTAAAGAACTTTATTAATACAATAAATAAACTTCCCACTCAAACTATAGACACGCTATGTGCTAGAATGTAGAAACTTTATTAAAACTTATATATTTAAAAAGTATAAGTTATACTGATAGATACCAGTAACAAATATTAGCTTTTATTTTTAAGATACCAATTTCCAGGAACTTATGATAGAATATAATCAATCAATTTGCTACAGTTTTAGACAAAAAGGGGAATTGTTATGAGTGTAAGTGAAAAAATATTTGTTTTGCAGAAGTCTATAACAAAAAATATTGGTGAAACGGCTTTAGGGGATTTCATAAAAAAGGAAAAAATGACTACTGAATATGCAAAAATGGGTAAGGGAAGAGAAGAATTTATATCCGATATGGTTAATCAAGGGAAGATAAAAAGAGAAAATTTGAACGAATTTTTGTATAAAGAGTTGTTTTATGGAAAACAGAAAGCAAATTATATAAGGAAGTTCTCATCGTGTGTAACTAATCTCGAATCAGAGACTGAGGTGATAGATGCTGTTTGCAAAACATATAATGTCCGTAGTGGTGATGTGAATTATATAGCAATGAATTTTTTCATACATGGAGAATCCATAGAAGCACTGCCATTATTTAAAATCTTAAAAGATAAAACTACAGGAAAGGTAAAAAAAATACATTTTATTTTTTCAGAAAGAGTTGGGAGATATACCATTAAAGGAGCTCCTCCAACGTATGAACATAGCTTTATTCCAGTTGAGATTGATGTAGAGAAAAAAATAATGGTTATAAGGGTGGCTAGAAAAGATAAAATGGTTGATGATAACCAAAAGTATGATATGCTACAAGACAAATATTCGAAGAAGGTTATAGAACTACTAGGGTTATGTGTGGAAATATTTGTACATCATAAAGAAAACCTTTACAAAATGATGACGTATTTGGTGGATCAAATATTTACAGAAATGTGTAAAAGTAAGCCTAAGGAAATTGGACCGATTATAAAAAAATTAAGTGCGGATTTACTTAAAAAATTAAATATAGATAACTGGGATAAGAAAAAAAGCAAAAAAAATATTTTTGACCTAGAGCAAAACATAGACAGGCTAATAGATCATATGCTTATTACCGATATATTATATGATAGGAATATTAAGGACAAACTGGAAGGTGTGGATGGAATTATCACATATTTAAAGTTTAGTGATGGTATAAATTTACAGGCTATTCTTTCTGGAGAAAACTACACTAGGGCTATTTATGATTCTGATGCTTTCATGGGATTGAGGAGAACAATAGATAATGTAAAGGCAGTAATGGAAGCAAATGTAATATGGTATAATGGTACCCAAATAATAAGAGTAAAATATGATATGTCAAGTCCGCAATATATGTTCGTTTTTTTCTACAGGTACTATAATCAAGGAGAATTTGAATATGCTTTGGGAAAATATGAAGAAATTGAATCAGGAGACACTGACAAAGTTCAAAAATTGGATAAAGGATGCGCCAATTGAGTTACTATATAATATAACTCCTTATAAATTTGCAAAAGATACGAACTCGGATATAAATGAAAGTACAAACTTTTTTCACAGCTTATATAAATATGAATTCGCATTCATAAAAATAAATGTGAAATGTCGAGAGTGCAGGGTTCAAAATACAATATATCTTGATGGAGATTCTGATGAGACATGTTGTGTAGAGTGTGAAAGAACCATAGAGAAACGGCATATTGAAAATGGAGAACTGATCTATGTATTGAAGGATGAATGCTTTGAATATTTTAAAGATAAGGTTTTACATCAAAAAAAAGTGATAGATCCGATGAATTTACTATTAAAAGATAAGCCAGATATTTTTTCAAAAGTGAATAATGTTATATATATGGAGGATTATAGTGAAATTATGATTGAACAAACAAAAAAAGAAAATGAAATAAAAAAACCTAAAATTTTTATAGGTAGTTCCAGAGAAGATTTAGACGTAGCGTATTCTCTTCAAGAAGCATTGGAATATAATGCGGAGCCTACTGTCTGGAGCCAAGGGATATTCAAGCTTTCCAGCAATACCATTGATGATCTTTTTGATAGCATCAAAGGAATGGATGCTGCTGTATTCATATTCACACCTGCTGATATTGCAAAGATAAGAGAGGAAACAGTTAGTGTGGTAAGAGATAATGTAGTATTTGAATTAGGGCTAGCCATTGGAATGCTTGAAAAACGTAATGTTTTTTACATAATACCAAGAGGATACGATTTCCACCTTCCGTCAGATTTGACTGGGATAACTCCTGGATATTATGATGCAAATAGATCAGATAATAATTTACTGGCAGCGTTAGGTCCGGTAGTTACAAAGATTTTAAAACAATTAAAAGAGTAATTTTTGGTAATTAGTTGTAGTATTCTAATACTTGACATAAGTTATCATGAATTTGGTAACTTGTGTAAATATGAGTGTGTGAAATTATTTCTGTAAATAGCTTTCTATGATAATTATTTTGAAGGCATGGATGCCATGATATATTTACCATGCCTTAATTTTAATATAATAGTAAATAAATTATATGTCAAGAACACACTTAATACGGGTGTGTTTTTCTATATTAGCCATAAGCTTTAAGGAAGTCTTCCTTCATACATTATGGATAGTTCTCCATAAACTTTATCCCAATTTCTAAGAGGTAAACTCCACTTTTTTGTGGCTTCAAAAGTTGCTAAGTATAATGCTTTAAGCAAAGAAGTGTCACTTGGAAATACACTTCGCTGACGATTCAATCTACGATAAGTACTATTAAGGCTTTCAATAGCATTAGTTGTATATATAACCTTACGTACATCAGCAGAAAACTTAAGTATAGGGCTTATAACATCCCAATTAACTGACCAGCTTTTCATTGCATTAGGATAGTGTCCTTGCCATTTTTCAGCAACTTCAAGCATACGAGCATGTCCTTGCTCTTCAGCCGGTGCATGATATATAGTTTTTAGATCTGCAGCAAATTCTTTTTTATCTTTATCAGCAACATATTTCAAAGTATTACGAACCTGATGCACTATACATCGTTGATATTCAGTATTAGGAAAAGCTACATTAATAGACTCTTTAATTTCAGAAAGTCCATATGTACAGAGAATTAGAATATCTTTTACACCCCTATTTTTTAACTCATTTAGTACACTAAGCCAGTATTTGCTGCTTTCATTTTGACCTATTTGAATACTAATAACTTCTTTTTTTCCTTCTTCATTTATCCCAAGAATAACATAAGCAGCCAACTTTTTAATAACATGATCATCCCTTACAGAGAACTGTACAGCATCAATATAAACTATTGGATAAACTTGAGAAAGTGGTCGCGCTGCCAATCTCCAATCTTTGGTAATAACTTATCGGTAATATCAGAAATCATTCCTTCACTAACTTCAAAACCATATATATCTTCTATTTGATCTGAAATTTGACGGGTTGTAAGGCCTTTGGCATACATTCCAATTATCTTATCTTCAATATTAGAAATATCTTTTTGTCTCTTTTTAACAACCTTTGGCCCAAAAGAGCAGTCACGATCTTGTGGTACATCGATTTCCATTTCATCATATTTGCTACGAATAAGTTTTTGTTTCTTTCCATTTTTTGCATTTGAGCTATCTGTACGTTCGTATGACGCATAACCTAGATGATTGTCCGTTTCAGCTGCAAGCATACTCTCAATGGTACCTCCAAGTAGATACTTCAAGGCCTCTTGAATATCTTCAGCAGATTGGATGTTATATTCTTTAATTAAATCTGTAATAATGTTCTTTTTCCCTTCACTTAGTCTTTCTTTTACCCATAAAAAACAGCCTCCCATGATATTTTAATTTTATCATAGAAAGCTGTTATTATTTGTAATTTACAGAGTTTTTTTCACAGGCTTGGTCGAGGGTATTAAGAGCCACCCTTCGCCTCCACCATAGAAGTATGGTGAATTTTTTATTTTATACTAATACAAGGAGCTGGGTATTGATTATTATGAAATTTTGTTAGCATAATGCTACCTTCACCATCTATTATTCCTGCTATATAGGCTCTTTCTGTATCAGTCATATCCTCACCCTTTATTACTTATTTACTATATTAGTTTCTTATGAATATGCAATTTATACATTATAATATTTTACCGATAAATCAGTGAGTCACACAGTAAAATTTTGATAAATTTATACTTAAATAATTATTCTCTACATAATGGCTACTCTTCCTGGTAAACCTTAAAGCTATGGAGTGATTATAAAGAGCTTTTTATTATCACTGTCAAAGAAATAGATACTTCTAATAATCTTTTTTTCTTTCTTCATCTGTTAGACCATTAAAAGAAGTTCTAGTTTTCTCTAATACTTCTTCTATTGGCTTATTATAAAAATCCATTGTTATTCCCCAAAATTTATTTTTAATTAGTAGGAAACAGGTTATCGAAAATCCTATTTTTATTAGAAATAATAAATAGAGTTCTCTAAAGTAATTGAATAAAATTCGAATATAGAATCATCTTAAAGGTTAGAACTATTCTAATATCAATATTTTTTTAATTTTTTTATACAGTAAAAGTTAAGATGATATATTAAAACAAAAAATCTTTAGTTTGTATAAAAATATTTATAAGAGCGAATAATAAACTAGTTTAATTTTAAATTAGAGGAGGAAGTATGAAACTTTATTACGAAAAGGGAGTAAAAACAGAAAAGGATATAGAAGAAATTCATCTATTAGATTCTATAACTTATAGCGATAAATATCTTATTTCTGTAGAGGATTATAAAAAAAGGCTCCAAAA
Source organism: Clostridium sp. UBA6640 (assembly GCF_002455975.1). Lineage (GTDB taxonomy): Bacteria > Bacillota > Clostridia > Clostridiales > Clostridiaceae > Clostridium_J. The sequence continues at coordinate 29,609 of NZ_DKLM01000131.1, read as the reverse complement.
GAATAGCGATATAATATATGTTGTTAGAAATTCAAGAAATAATATAGTTGGATATTTTTCAGTAATTCCTATAACACTTGAAGCATATGAAAAAATAAAAGCTGGTGGAATTGATAAAGATATAATAAACCCATCAAATATAATTTCAAAGGACGAAGTTTGGGAATATATTTATTGGGACTCCATAATTGTAGATCCAAAATACAGAAAATTTAAGGTAGGGAAGAAACTTGTTAATTTTGGTTTTTCAGATCTCTTAAAATCTAGACAAGAAATAAAAAAAATAATTGCCCATACAGTCTCAAAGGGAGGAGAAAAATTAACTTCAATGTATGGACTTATTTTAAAGAAAAAGTTAGATGGAAAATCATTAATAGTAGAAAGGGTGTTTAGAAATAGGAGATATAATAAGAAAGGGCATTACAGCGATAAAAATAAGAAAGCTATAGAAAAAAAAATATCAAGAGTAGTCGTTGATCAAAATGAAGAAATGCTACGAGATATGTAAAAAGAGAGACTTATACCTATCTTTTTTAATGTTATCAACATCAGTTTTTATACTTCATATCTTTGATTAACTATTTTAAGTATAATTATCCTGCTTCTAATATCTATATGGAAAATAACTTTAGTTTTGCTTTCATTGTATAGAGTCTAATATTTGGTAATAATCTAAGATATTTATATTAGAATTAGGTTCAAAATATAGTCAGCACCATTAGAAATAATGGAAGAAGGTGATCCCGCGCCTCCACCATGAAACCCTGGACAATACAGGAATGCATTGTCCAGGGTTATTTATTTTTTTAGAGTTAAGAATAATGAGTCGTACCATAAAAATTGTATACGAACAATAAGTCCTAAAGGTAGCTATTGAAAAAGTACACTTTGGAATTGGTATGTCTATAGGTATGGTTTTTCAATTTAAATATAATCCATTTTATTTAAATTACAATCCATAATGATGAGAAGTATTTTCATTTAGCTGTTATAAAACAATAAGCTACTCTTATTTTAAGAGAAAATAACTTCTGAAAAGGGGATTTCTGAGATGTTGACAGGAGAATTTGTAAATGCTACGCTTTTGAAAGTTAGACTAGTATTACATTTTCGTATAGTGGGGCTCAGGCGTTATTTAGGTTAAAAATAAGATGTTTATAAGGGAGAGATATAAAATGAAAAAATTATTGTCATTATTTTGTATAATATTTATGACTACTTTAATTTTAGCTGGTTGTTCTTCAGATAAAGATACTACTAAAGAGGAAGCTGTTCGTACTGTAAGTACTGTAAGAGGAGATGTTGAGGTTCCTGCTAATCCAAAAAGAGTTGTTATTACTTATGGGATGGGTGACATTTTGGCATTAGGAGTTAAACCGGTTGCTACTTATAATGCAGAGGGTAAAGCTTATGAAAAAGAAGTAGAAGGCTTACCGATATGGGAAAAGTTTGAACCAGAAGAAATAATGCAATATGATCCAGATCTGATTCTTGTTGTAAGCGAAGAAAAAATTGATGAGTTTTCTAAAATAGCCCCTACAGTTTATATTCCTTTCACCAACCTTAGCATGGAGGAGAGAATAACCTTTTTAGGAGAAGTTCTTAATAAAAAGGAAGAAGCCTCAAAGGTTCTATCTGATTTTAAAGAAAAGATAAGTGATGCAAAGGAACAATTAGCTTCCAAAGGAATTATGGATAAGAAATTCAGTATTTTTGAAGGTAGTCAAAATGGAGGCATTTGGGTATATGGTGATAAATGGGGACGTGGAGGCGATTTAATTTACAGCCAATTAGGATTTAAAGCACTAGATGTTATACAGAATGAAATTATAGGAAAAGATCAACATAGAGAGATTTCTCTTGAATCAATTAAGGATTATGCTGGAGACTATATAATATTTAGTGGAGAAGTTGGGAAACTAGAGGATAATTCAGTTTGGAAATCAATTCCGGCTGTTAAGGAAGGACATGTTATACCTGTTGATTTTACACTATTTTTTGACATTGATATTTACTCATCTAGGGTACAGTTAGATTATATCATGAATAAATTACTAGAAAATTAGTAAAAAACTAAGATACTTATAGCATATAAGTATCTTAATTTTTTATAAGTTAAAAGATTTCCTAAAATCACTAGGAGTTATTCCATGAACAGCTTTAAAGGCAGCAGCAAATTTGGCTGGATTTTTGTATCCGCATAGTTCAGATATGGCACGAATACTTAGATGGTCAGCAGATAGGAGCTGCATGGCTCTTTTCATGGTTTCTATTCGAATATATTTATAAAGAGGAATTCCATAATGGTTTTTAAAAGAATCGCGAAGTTTACTTTCGCTCATTCCAGCTATTCTGCATAGTTCAATTGTAGTTGGAAGATTTAAAATATCTTCATCAATCTTATTCTTAACTTGATAAATTTTCTGCTCATTTTCCCAAGTAACATAGTGGCGGCGGCTGCTTCTTCTTTTAGGAATATCAGGAAAGTTTCTAGTAATTGCAGATAAAAGATGCAAAGTCATCCCCTCAAAAGCAAGTAAAGGCATGTCTGTATTTCTTACAGCCCATCTAATTTGCTCTAAAATAAGCATTATATCAGGAGTATTGTAGTGTTGAGTTTTCCAATGCTTTGCATCCTGAACACTGATTTTAGGTGCATGGGTGCGATCTTTAAGGAAAGGCTTTATAAAGTCATCAAAAATTAAAACACTAGTAAAACAATAGTGTACGTCTTTAGAGAAAGTAAAAGTAAATTGTTTTTGAGGGTTAACAATTAAATTAGTTATTGGAGGAAGAGCTTGTCTCTTTTTTCCTTGATGTGAATAGACTATTTCTCCACAGTCAATACAAAAGATAATCATAAAAGGCTTACTTGAATTTATTGTATGTACTATCTGTTCGCTTGGGGTAAACCAAGCACTTGAAACAAATAATCCTTTAGCAGCATTTATTTCTGCAATCCATCCATTTGTCCAATGAGGAGGAAAATCATAAATCTGTCCATTACCATAGGTCCTTTTAACAAAATTATATTTATCTGCTAAAGCACTCCAAGAAGAATCATTATATTCATCCATAAAATTTTTACCTCTCTCTTTTCTTTGATTTAAAGTAACAATATTATAGCATCAATTGAGAAGAATTTTCAATAAGAACATAATCCATTTTATTTAAATTACAATCCAAAATGATGAGAAGTGTTTTCATTTAACTGTTATAAAACAATAAGTTACTCTTATTTTAATAGAAAATGACTTCTAAAAAGGGCATTTTTGAGATGTTGACAGGAAAATTTGTAAATGCTACGCTTTAAAAAGTTAGACTAGTCTTACATTTGTATATAGCTCAGGCGTTAGTGCTATTTGATTAATATAAGATATTTATAAGGGAGAGGGATAAAATGAAAAAATTCTTGTCACTATTTTGTGCAATACTTATGACTACTATGATTTTTGCTGGCTGCTCTTCATCTAAAAATGAGGAGAAGGAAGAAGCAACAGTTCGTACTATATCTACTGTGAAAGGGGAGATTGAAGTTCCTGCTAATCCTAAGCGTGTTGTTGCTAATTGGTATGTTGGAGATGTTATTACTTTAGGATTAAATTTAGTTGGATATAATGCTTGGGAACAAGAAAGTATGCCTTTTTATGATACTCTTAAAGCCTCTACAAAAATTGAAAAGTGGGAGCCGGAAGACGTAATGAATTTGGAACCAGATCTTATTATTACATATGATGAGGCAGACTTTGATAAATTCAGCAAAATAGCTCCAATTCTTGTTATTCCAGAGGGAGATATGAATTCTCTTGAACGTATAAAAACTATAGGAGAAGCTACAGGACGTAAGGCTGAAGCAGAGAAGGCAGTTTCTAATTTTGAAGAAAAACTTGCAGATGCAAAGAAAACTTTTAAAGGGGATACCTTTGAAGGGAAAACTTTCAGCATACTGGAAGACTGGGGAGCTACTGGTGAGTGGAGTGGACTATATTATGAGACAGGTTCTAGAGGTGGTACTTTAGTATATGAATATCTTGGACTTAAATATCCAGACAAGCTTAAAGAACTTATAGAAAAATCAGGAGAAGGACGCGGATCTATAAGCTATGAAGTAGCTCATGAGTATTTTGGTGACTATATATTATGGTTTAAGCAAGAAGGTAAAGAGTCTGATTATGCAAAGACAGAAATTTGGAAAAGCATTCCTGCTGTTGCAGAAGGCAGGGTTGTAGAAATTCCAGGAAATTATGCAGGACCTTTCTTCTATTCTGATGTTACAAGTCTTACTGAGCAACTTGACTATATGGTTAATGCAATAAATTCATTAGCTAAATAATTCTAATTAAGAAAGGAAAATAAATATGCAAAATACCTATAATAAAAAGCGACAATTAGGGGCTTTGAATTTTACAATCTATATGATTGCAGGGGTGGTTTTGCTGGTGATTATGTCGGCAGCATCAATTTCTTTTGGTGCTGCTGATATGAGTTTATCCACGGCTTGGGGAGCAATTTTTAATTTTGACTCTTCTTTAACTGAACACCAGATTATTCAAACTCTCCGACTTCCTCGTATAGCAGCTAATATAATTGTTGGGTCAAGTCTTTCCATATGTGGTGCTATAATGCAGGGAACCACAAGAAATCCTCTTGCTGATTCTGGACTTATGGGTATAAGTAGTGGTGCTACTTTTGCTATAGCTTTTTGTATGGCATTTTTACCTGGTGGAAGTTATGGACAGATGATGATTTTTGCATGTATTGGTGCAGCTGTTACTACAGCTATGACTTATTTTATTGCATCTATTGGCAGAGGAGGCATGAAACCACAGAGACTTGTTTTAGCAGGTATTTCTATATCAATGTTATTTGGTGCTTTTAGTCAATATCTTTCTATTAAATATAGACTTGGGCATGCTTTGGCTTATTGGACTGCTGGAGGAACAGCAGGTGCTAAATGGAGTGAACTTGCTATAGTTTTCCCATTCTTTATTGTGGGCATAATTACAGCTCTTGTTATATCACCTTCAATTACTCTTTTAAATCTTGGAGATGATGCAGCTATAGGTCTTGGACTTAATACTAAGAAGGTTAAAGCTATTTCTACTGTAGTTGTTCTAATACTTACAGGGCTTTCTGTAATTGTTGTTGGACCTGTTGGTTTTATAGGATTAATAGTACCGCATATTGTCCGCTACCTTATAGGCGTAGATTATAGATACATAATTCCAGCTTCAGGATTATATGGAGCTTTGATTACTGTGGTAGCAGATTTAGTTGGAAGGCTTATTAATAAGCCTTATGAAACTCCCATTGGAATTATTTTTGCTGTAATAGGGGTTCCCTATTTTCTTTATCTTACAAGGAAGCAAAGGAGGGAATTCGAATGAAGAAAAAGGGCTATTCAGTTTCACGTGGCTTAACTATTATTTTGGTACTTACCATTGTTCTGTTAGTTGTGGCAGTAATAAGTGTGAACTCAGGTAAAATGAATCTCTCTCCTTCAGAAGTTTTTAATGTTCTTATTGGAAAAGGTACAGCTAAACAAAATCTTATAGTATATGATTTTCGTCTTCCACGTATTGTATTAACTATTCTTGTAGGTATTGGTATGGGAACAGCTGGATGTGTAATGCAGAGTTTACTTCGAAATGATATGGCTAGTCCTGGAACTTTGGGAATAAGTTCTGGTTCAGGGTTATTTGTATTATTGTTTGTAGTTATTTTTAAAGTAGATAGTGTATCCTCAGCTATTGCTCTCCCACTTTTAGCTTTTATAGGTGGAATGACAGCAGCAGTGCTTATATTTTTACTTTCATATAAAAAAGGAAAAAGCATATCACCTACAGGATTAATTTTGACAGGTGTGGCTGTTGGAAGTGGATATAGTGCTGTTACCATGATGCTTACTTTAAAGCTAGATGAAAAACAGATGGATTTTATTCAAAGATGGAGTGCAGGAAGTCTTTGGGGAGACAATTGGACGTATATTTCTATTCTTGCACCTTGGATATTGATTCTATTTTTATATGTACTGTATAAATCTCGTACTTTGAATACCTTAAACCTTGGTAATCAAACTGCAACAGGCTTAGGAGTAGCAGTAAAGAGAGAATTCATAGGTCTAGCTGTAGCAGCTGTTGCTCTATCGTCAGGCAGTGTAGCCTTAGGTGGAAACTTCTTTTTTGTTGGAATGATTTCTCCACATATGGCAAGGAAGTTTGTAGGCTCAAATCATAAACTATTGATTCCCACTGCATCTTTAGTAGGCTCAATAATTATTCTATTATCAGACACTATTACTAGAACTATAAGTCTTGGAACGGATGTTCCTACAGGAATTATTATTACTGTATTAACTACACCTTACTTCTTATACCTATTAGTAAAGTCAAATTAAGGAGGTTTGTATGAAAAGTATTGAAACTAAAAATTTATATATAGCTTATGATGATGCTCTCATTGTAAAGGAATTAAATATGCAGATACCAAAGGGAAAGATAACTTCTATTATAGGAGCAAATGGCTGTGGTAAATCAACTATTTTGAAAGCGGTTGGACGTATATTGAAGCCTAAGAAAGGTGTAGTACATTTAAGTGGGCAAGATATAAGTAAATTGCCTACAAAAGAAATAGCCAAAAAGATGGCCATACTTCCTCAAACTCCTACTGCACCAAGTGGACTTACTGTAGGTGAGTTAGTTGCATATGGACGTTTCCCTCATCAAAAAGGTTTTGGAAATCTTACAGAGGAAGATAAAAGAATTGTTAAATGGGCTTTAGATGCAACTAAGTTAAGTGAGTTTGAGAGAAGAGAAGTTGATGCTTTATCAGGAGGGCAAAGACAGAGGGTTTGGATTGCTATGGCTCTAGCACAGCAAACTGATTTAATTTTATTAGATGAACCTACCACTTATCTTGATCTTGCTCACCAATTAGAGATTTTAAAGCTTTTATATGAGCTTAACCGTAATCAAAAGTGTACCATTGTTATGGTACTTCATGATTTAAATCTTGCTGCAAGATTTTCTGATTATATTATTGCTATTCAAAGAGGCGCTATCATAAAACATGGGACTCCTGAGGAAGTTATGACTCCAAAAGTTCTTAGAAAAACTTTTAATATCAATGCTGATGTTGTTATTGAACCTAAGAGTAATCGTCCAGTATGTATTACCTATGATATTGTAGATGAAAATGAGGATGTAGAGTCGAAGGAAAAGGAGGCAGTAGGCATATGAAAACTACCTTACGTATTTTTATGGGAGCCAGAAAATATTGGATTTATTTAATATTAGCATTAATAGCCGTTATTATTTCTACTATAGCAGGATTTTATAATCCATGGGCCCTAAGAGAACTTACAAGTATAGCAACAGAAGGAAGCGGTGATTTTGGAGCTCAATCTTTACGAATAGGATTGATGCTTTTAGTTGCAACTGTGCTTCAATCAGCTGGAAGCTCTGTTTCAGGATATTTAAACCATCATGCAGCTTTGCATTATGTTGCAGATATGAGAACAGAACTTTACTCTAGGCTTCAACATATGGGGCTTAAGTATTTTAATAAAAGCCGTACAGGAGATTTAACTAGCAGAGTTATTAATGACGTTATGGAGGTAGAGATTCTTTTAGCTCACGTAATTCCTGATCTTGTGGTTAATATATTGACTTTCGTAGGGGTTGGGATATTATTATTTTCAATTAATGTAAAGCTGGCTTTTTTAAGTCTTGTTACTATCCCTTTTCTTATTATGATTACCCTTTGGCAGAGTAAACATCTTTCTCCTATATGGAAACAAAATTCTATGGTTAGGGGAGAACTTTCTGGTACTGTTCAAGATAATTTTTCTGGAATTAAAGAAATACAGATATTCAATCAGCAGGAAAGAGAAGAAAAAAGGATTAAGAATCTTTCTATAAAGCATAGTAAAGCATACTTAAAGGCAAGCTTCTTTTTTGAAACCACTTTTCCGCTTCTTGCATTTTTCACTGCTCTAGGCTCTGTTATAGTTATAATATTTGGTGGATTTATGGTTTCAAGAGGAGAAATTAACATTGGAGATATTGTAGGATTTTCTATGTATCTTGGTATGTTTTATGGACCTATAAAGAGTTTTTCAAGACTTATGGAAATGTCGGGTAACGCACTTGCAGGGTGTAGACGCGTCTTTGAGGTTATGGATGAAGTTCCAGATGTTAAAGAGAAAGTTAATGCAAAGAAAATGCCTAAGGTTAAAGGAGAAGTTGAGTTTAAGGAAGTTTCTTTCTCCTACAATGATGAAATAAATATTCTGCAAAATATAAATTTAAAAATAAATCCAGGAGAAACTGTAGCTTTTGTTGGGGCAACTGGAGTTGGGAAAACCACAATAGCCAGTCTTTTAAATCGCTTTTATGATCCTCAAAATGGAAGCATTTTAATTGATGGAATAGATATTAAAGATGTAACTTTAAAGAGTCTTAGGGATAATATAAGCATGGTTTTGCAAGATACCTTTTTATTTAACGGAACAATTTATGAAAACATTGTTTATGGATGGAAAGAAGCTACTAGGGAGCAGGTTCTTGAGGCTTCAAAGACAGCCAATGCTCATGGTTTCATTGAAAATTTAGAAGATGGTTATGATACCATAATAGGAGAGCGTGGAGTACGTCTTTCTGGAGGGCAAAAACAGAGGATTTCCATAGCTAGAGCAATCCTTAGAAATTCACCTATTCTTATTTTAGATGAAGCTACATCAGCTCTTGATACAAAAACAGAGAAAGAAATCCAAGCTGCATTAGATGAAATTTCAAAAGATCGAACAACTATAGTAATTGCCCATAGATTATCAACTATTCGTAATGCAGATAAAATTGTAGTTCTAGAAGGAACAGGAGTTAAAGAAACGGGAACCCATGATGAGTTGATTCGTTATGGAGGAGCTTATGCTATGCTCTATAGAAGTCAGGTATCTTAAAGATAAAAAAATTAACGACTTAAAATCGCAAAAGCAATTTTGAGTCGTTGTTTTTTATTTATTTTCATGTTCCAAAAGAAATTTTTGCATAGCGTAAACAGAATCTGAACTAATAACGTGTTCTATAGCACAAGCATCTTCATCTGCAATAGAACTATCAATATTTAGAATTTTTATAAAGAAATCTTTAATAATGTGATGTTTTTTAGATGTAAATCTAGCTATTTCTAAGCCTAAAGGAGTTAAAAATATTTCCTTGTACCTTTCATTGGTTACAAGTCCTTTTTCAGCTAAAGTTACCATAGCACTATTAGTGCTGGCTTTAGTTACTCCAAGCTTTTCTGCTATACGAGTCATTTTAACCCCTTTGCCTTCTTCTGATAACTCATAGATAGCTTCTAAATAATTTTCCATTACAAAAGTAAGTTTTTCCATATAAATCTCCTGTGATTTTTAAAATTAATTTTATTTACTATATATTAATGAAAAGTCTTTTAATAATAATAACATACTTTAAATGGAGTTCCAAGAATAGATACATTTGTAGGAAGCCAAGAAGTTGTATTATAATATTTCCAATATGAAGTATTGTAAACAATAAAAATTTATGAAGAAAAATTACTTCCAATAGTAAAGGGTTCTGATACGAAGTTTGATTCATAAGAAGATGATAGAATAAGAGTAAATTGGGATTTGCTTTTGTATTAATGCAAACAGCTTTTGAGAATAAAAGTAATCATCCTAAAATTTAGTTATAGCACAGAAAGAGAGGAATAATTTTGGGTGAGCGTATACCTTGTAGAAGTGAGGGATGTAAGACAAATATTTTGCAAACAACAGCGGATAGAACCGGTGGTTATTGTATGCCATGCTATCAGGAAATAAAAAGAAAAGAGGAAGAAGTGTTAAGCTTGACCAGATTAAACTTGATGAGAATATTGAAGTAAAGTGCAGGTTATTAAAGTCAAAAATAGTTGAATTAAAGGCTGAAGAATGATTAGGATTATGTTAGTTCGCTTTCACAGTGAGGGTAGACTTTTCAATTTGAAAATCTATTTTCCTTGACCTCACTTGTGATTTTAGTAGCAATAGACTCCAATACAATGACTTCTTCAAGATACTGTAGTAAGTTCTTTTGTGTTATTGTATCTAGAGAATTTAAATCTTTTATTATCTTCCGTTCTTTCTATAGCATTTTCTATATGTACTAATAATTTTTCTAAAAGATAATTCTCATTTATATCATTATCCTTTTTTTCTAACTCAACATAATATCCTTCCGTTGCTATAGTAATTATTTCTGCATTATTTACTAAATAGTTAAAAACAGACATGTCCACGGCATTGATAGCTTTTTTAGTATGAAAACAATCCAAATCAATATCTAAAATAAATTTCTTGTTTATTCTATTCGAGATAAAAAAACCAGGTATAAAATTATTTATCTGATTTAATTTAAACAATAGTTCCTCTCCTTCTATTACCTTATCGTATACATCAATTTGGCACTCATCGCCATGTGAACTCTTTTTACATTTACTAGTGCAGCAAGGATCTATATAGTATATTTTATTATTGGCATAATCTCTGCAAATACCTGCACTCAGTAGGCTAAATACTACTGCGTCTGATATCATCCCTGTTTGTAATGCAAAATCTATATGCTCATCATTGGAAAGCTTGTCTAATGATGATGCAATTGTAATTGACTCATTTATACATGCATTTGCTATAAGTCGATCTCTTACAGGTCTCCATTCTAGACCAGCAACCTTACAAGAATGCCTGTAAAATGCACTACGGGTATCCATATGGTGGTCAAAAGTTAATAATACTGGTGCAGTTTCATTATTAGAGGCATATTCTGACCATGGAATTATAACTTCGTGATGATTTTCTACAATATAAATTTTCTTTCCTCTTACTACTTTTTCAGTTACTTTATCTGTTTTCAACAATAATCACTCCTTTAAAAACACTCTACAAGTTTCGACATTATATAACATATCATATCTTTAATAAAAGGAAAAGTGTTGTTTAGGAGATGATTATGTTGTGAAAAAGTTCTTATCATCACGGCTAGTTTTAATTAGTTTTTAATCTTAATATATTATTCATTAGAATTATTATAAAACCAGCTTTAATGAAAAACCTCACTTAGAAGCAATACGGTGAGATAGTTGTATTTTACCAAGAATGTAGAAATGGGTTGTGGTAAAATATTCATATAGAAATTACAAAATAAAAAATAACATTTGACTTATACAGATAGTGCTTTAGATACAGAAAGTAACGAAGTAAAAGCTGGATAAAACATAATTTTGTTAACTGCAAGAGAATTTGTAGTGTTAGAGTAGTATTAACTAATTCTAATTAGTGGATTGCAAAACTAATTTCATAAAAATGTAGATAACTTTTTAGAAGTTAGAAATTCAGAATATTATTACAGCTATTATTCAAAAATCAAGTAACAATAAAATATATCTTTAAAAAAGGGTATAAGAAATAAAACTTTAAAAAATTTAATTTTAAAAGCTAATATTTTAAGTTATTAATTTCTTAAACTTAAGTTATAGCACAGAAAGAGAGGGATAATTTTGAGTGAGCGTATACCTTGTAGAAGTGAAGGTTGTAAGGCAACTATTTTGCAAACAACAGCTGATAGAACCGGTGGATATTGTATGCCGTGCTATCAAGAAATAAAAAGAAAAGAGTATGAAGAGTATATCAAGAAAAACAGGAAAGATATCAACTTATATGATGGTATAACTGACCCTGTTGAAATCTTAAAAATAATGCATACACCTAAGAAATATAATCCATTAGAAAGTTATGTGAAATATGAAAAAAGTATCGAAGAAATGTATGTTGCTCTTTCTAAAGAAGATATAGAAAGAATGAAGGATTATGTGATAAAGCTAATTGAAAGTGAAGATATAGAGAGGGCTCAGGATATATTATTGGAAATTGTATGTTATACAAATACGGAAATTGAAGAATGTCTACAAGCATTAATAAAGAAGAATGAGTGTTATCCTGAAGTAATATTTAAAGATGCTCCAGTTGATGTTAGAGATTATTTGATAGAACAAGTTAGTAAAGGCTCAGATACCTTAAGCTTAAATCATATGTTAAGTGCTTTAGCTTGGATTGGTGATGAAAGAGTTGTACATTTATTTCATGAATGGAAGAAGAATACTCCTAAATGGAGAAATAAACTTTATGTTCCACCAGAAGAATATTCTTTAGAAGCTGGATGGGAGTTAACAGAAGATGGAGCAACTAATTAGTTGTTAAAAATATACTCAAATATAGATAAAAGTATATTTTTAAAACAAAAGCTCCCTACATTCGTAAAGAGTGTAGAGCGATGATTTTAAATCATCCAAAACTCCTTTAATTGCTGGAAGTCCCTAAAGCCTAGTTAACTAAAACGTAAGGATGAAATAAACCTAGACGTGAATGTTACGAAAGTAGAAAAAATAACTAGGATAGTATAAGGTTAAATCCTAAGTGCTAAAGTAATGGGTAATCAGCAACCAAGCCCCGAATAGGGGAAGGCTCAACGACTAGAGAGGAATCTCGTACCTGCAAGTGTGGGGAAATGGGGAGAACCCTAATTAATTAGGATTGTGATATAGTCTGTGCTTATATGAAAGTATAAGAAGTTCATAAGAGAACTGGTATGGAGTAACGAACCATATTGAACACTCTAAAAATATATACAAATGTCAATTAGATAATTAAACAACCGTATTTTAAAATTTTATAAATATTTATACTTTAAAAGTAAACCTTAAAGAATTAATTATTTTTCTAAATCTTTAACTATTAAATTATAGACGTAATTGCTAATAGTCATTTTATTTACCTTATCAATATAGCGCTATAAATAATAAGTGTTAATAATGTGGGAACACTAATATATAAATAAGTTATAGAAGATGCTAGAAAAAAATGAGGTGAAAGATAATGGGAACTATTATTAAAAATGTTAAACAATATTCTTATAGATTAGATACAGAAATGTTAAATGAATTGACATCTATAGCTAGCCAATATAAGAATGTAAAGAATTATGTTTATTCAAGATATAGCGGAATTAATAGTATCCTATTATTAAATAAGGAAAGACAAATAAGAAATGAATGGGTAAAATCAGAGTTTGCAAAACAATGGAAATTACCTGCTCGTTATTGGAAATTAGCATTAACCGAAGCTATGGGAAATATTAAATCTCAATGGTCTAATATAAAGAATAAAATTAAAGATCAGGTTAAGGTTAATGAGAATTTATCAGATGAAGATAAACATTATATAAATTATATTGTTAAATTTAATAGTTATTATCATAAAGTATTAACCAATGAAAAATTTGATATTCCTAAGATATTTAAAGACAAAAACTTAAATTTTAAATATCTAAATAATCTTATTAGAAGATATACTAGAAAATATAAAGGACATATACCATATTCTAAAATAGGAAAAACATTTTCTATAGATACTGGATTATATTCTTACAAAAATAATTGTATTAATATAACTTCTACAAAGAAAGGTAAAAGACTGTCTATAGAATTAACTGACAACAATAAGTATGATAGAACAATGATAGTTAAAATTATAGATAATAGAATAGTTATAAATTGTCCTTTAAAAATAAAAACTAGAAAGAATAAAAATACTAATATTATAGGAATAGATAAAGGTTATAGATATTTATTTGCAGTATCAAGTGAAAATTTTTATGGAGAAAATCTTAATAATTATCTTAGTAAAGAAACTGAAAGATTAAATAAAGTTAATGCTCAAAGAAATAGATTTTGGGCATTGTATAATCAATATATTAAGCAAGATAATATTAAGAAAGCTAATATTATAAAAGAAAATAATTTAGGCAAAGTAAAATATAATCATAATAAACAGAAACATGATCAAACAATGAAATCTTATATAAATTATTCATTGAATCAATTAATAAAAGAAGAAGAGCCAAAAGAAATAGTTATGGAACAATTAGATNNCTAGATTTTGTTAATTGGAATGACAGATATCCTAAAAGTGTAAAATGTAAATTATCAAGATGGATTAAAGGTTATATAAGAAAAAGGTTAGAGTATAAATGTGATTTTTATAGTATTAAATATACTTATATAAATCCAGCCTATACAAGTAAAGTATGTGGTGTTTGTGGAAGTTTTGGTAAAAGAGATGGTGATATGTTTGTTTGTCCTAAATGTAATAAGGTTCACGCTGATATTAATGCAAGTAAAAATATATTAAATAGAAAATATGATAAGGATATTACTTTATATACAAACTATAAAAAAGTTAAAGATATTTTAGAAAAAAGAGTAAAAGTAAGCTAATCAGATATGTAAAAGGTGATTTAATCACAAATATATGTACCTCAGAAATGAAGCATATATTTTACTAGAAAAACTAGGGGTTAAATAAATCCTTAAATTATAAAATTTTAAAATACGGTTGTAGGATAATTTAGTGAGTTATAACTAGAAATTAGCTAGTTATAACGAGCTTTATGAACTGGTACATCCAAGGCTTAAAACTATCATAAGATAGAATAAGTGCGAATCATCTAATTTGAGTACATTTGTATACATTTTTAGAACCAGAGCGAAGAGATTTGTTTTATGCAGATTGTTATACCATTGAAAAGAAAAAACCTACTGAAGATGAACCCATATTATTTTTACAGACACAAGATAAAAAGTGTGAATGGTGTGGAGGAGATTTAGTAAATCTATTTAGTTTCGATCTAACGAATTCCTTATTTGAGTTTATGAATCTAAATGGTATGAGATTAAACATAGCAACTTGCCATGTATGTACCTGCTATGGAACTATATATACTGATATTGATACTAATGGAGCTGTACATTGGAGTAAATTAAATATTAAACCGCAATATTTATGTAATGCAACGGATGAGGAGATTATAACTCCTAAAGGACCAATACGCATGTCAAGGGTAAAGAGAAACTGTTATCATGCAGCAAGTCAATTTTTAGAAACTACATTTTCACAAATCGGAGGGCATCCCACCTGGATACAAGATGCAGAATATCCTAAGTGTCCAAAATGCTCAAAGCATATGAAATTTATAGGACAAATTGATTGGGCTGATATTGGGAAATATGGCGAAGGCATGTACTATGCTTTTATCTGCGAAGAATGCAGCATAGCTGCTACAAATTATCAGCAGTCTTAGCAGTTACATAAATTAGAGGTGTTAGAATAGTGATAAGAAAAAGTAAGATACTCTTATTTAATGATAGATTAGAATTATTATATGGTGGTAATCAGGAAATGTTTATTAGGTGGGATGAGATTTATGCAGTCCATTTAGAAAAAGTAAATTTAATTAATTCTACTTCAGTAGCCTTGATTTTTGATTATGAGAATGGAGAATACTTTGAGGTAAGAGATATGATGCAAGGATGGGATAACCTTATAAATAATTTAGATAAATATATACCACTAATAGATAGCAATTTAAGGCATTTAATTAATTTGTGCAACGATGAAAAGATATTAACCATTTACAGACGATAGTTATTTGAAAGACAATAACTACAAAGTACTATTTAAAAGGGAGCATAATTTAAGATAAAGATACCGAATAATTTTATTAGATTAGTTCAAGAGAATACAATATTAAATGTATCATTAGGATATGATGATATTTACCTATTTCGAATTGATAATATTTAAAGAGAATATGCTGGTGATTTTAGTAAGATTAATTGACGAAGCATAGATTTAGATAAATATAAGGGGAGAGTTATATGAAAATTAATTATAACATTAACAATCCAATGGCACCACCTTGGTTGATGTATCCGCAGATTAGTAGATATAGCATTGGTTGGAGAATGGGGTATGGAGAGAGTTATGTAATGGATTTTGCTGATTGGTACTCTGGTCTTATTATTGAAGAGCAGAAACAATTTCAGCAGATGTTTCCAGAACCTAAGGGCTGGCTTGGTTGGTACAAAGAAGAATATACAGATGGAGATACCTATAATCAAAATACCATTTTGGGGAATACGAATGGAGAAATGAGATATTCACTTAAAAGTGTACAAAATGATTTTCAAAGAGGGAAAAAGATAAAATACTTATTCTTTTGGGGCCATCAGCCTTCAAAAAATGGAAGCATTACAAAAACTTGCTTGAGCCAATGGTGGAAATCAACTTTTACAATTGATACGGATACCTACTACTGTATGGAACAGTACATGATGGCGGAAAAAGCAAGGCTTTTTGAAGATAATGAAACTTTGGAAAAGATAATGAAAAGTAATCATCCAAAGCAAATAAAGGATTTAGGAAGACAGGTAAAAAATTTTGATGAAGACATATGGATTGAAAATAGATACTCCATTATCCTTAACGGTAATTATGCTAAGTTCATTCAAAATAAAGATTTAAGACAGTTTTTAATAGGGACCAATGATAGGGTATTAGTAGAAGCTAGTCCTTATGATAAGATTTGGGGAATTGGAATGTCTGCTGATGATGAGAATATAGAAAATCCTCTGTTATGGAATGGAGCAAACCTATTAGGATTTGCATTAATGGAAGTTAGAGATGAACTAATTAGGATTTGTCAAAACTATGATAAGCTGAATTTGATAAAGCTACATGAGATGTTTGACTAATATAATCACTTGTACAATTTAAATATAGGAGGCACAAAATAATGAGCAAGCAGATTAGTTATTTAAAAGGAGATGCGACAAATCCGACGATACCAGGTAATAAAATAATTGCCCATATTTGCAATGATATTGGTGCATGGGGCAAAGGATTTGTACTAGCTGTTTCTAAGAGGTGGAGTGAGCCTGAAAGGGAATATAAAAAGTGGTATAAAGATGGTACTAATTTTGAACTTGGAGAAGTTCAATTTAGCCAAGTTTTTGAGGATATATATGTTGCTAATATGATAGGACAAAGAGGTATAAGAAGAGGTAAATCAGGCCCTCCTATTAGATATGAGGCAGTTGATAAATGCTTAGAAAAAGTTGGTGAAAAAGCATTAGAATTAGACGCCACTGTTCATATGCCTAGGATCGGATGTGGATTAGCAGGAGGTAAGTGGGAAGAAATTGAGAAATTAATAAATAAAAATATATGTTCGAGGAATGTAGATGTGTATGTTTATGATATAGGCTAAGTTTTATTAAGGTGGGTAAAACAAGCTAGTATAATTAGTTTGATAAGAGGAGATTTTCATAATGGGTTGGTGTATAGATTTTAAACTAATTGAGGTGAATGGTATTCTAGCTAAATATCGATATGGACAATGTTTACAAGAATTAGATGGAATTGTAGAGGTAAATGTAGTAAGCATAATAAATGGAGAACTTTCTGGAGATACACCAATGAGCGAAGTTGCTAGAGTAATAGTACCTTGCAGTGGTGAAAGTGAATCAAGATATTTAGCAATAAGGGTATTTACTGCAATACATAGGTACTATAAGGAGAATGGTATTTATCCTGAAAAGGGTGGTTACTATTCATAGCGTTGACAAAGATAATACAGAAATTAATAACATAAAAATATATTGTCCTCACTGTGTCCTAATTGTGGATTGATTATCGAATTTGGATTACATTATGGGATAGTTGAGTTTTGCCCTCATACTCAAACTGAGTAAGAAGATAAGTTGAATATATTGTCTCTAATAATTCTAAATTGATATATCTTGAGATATATCAATTTATTCTTAAAAAGGTGGATATCTTTGACTTATAAATATAGTATAGATGTTATTTAATATAAAAAATATTGAACTTAATTGAAATGGGATGATTAATTTGTACAGAAACATTAAATGGCTAGAACCATGGGATTCCTTATGTACTGAAGGAATCCCATTTGAGCAGGAACTATATAAGGAATTAGGAAAGAAACACGTACTATATAATAAGAAAATATCAGTAATAGGAAGACGCTATGACTGTGATGATTTTTTATTTGAGATTAACGATATAGAATTTAAGTTTGCAGTAGTACACCTAACATTTTCAGGTAAGGAAGAAAGTGGGGTATATCCTAGAACTAAGCTATATAAGGATTTAGATGATTGGATTGATAGGTGTATGATACCAGACTATAACGAATTTGAATAGTTAAGAAGGGGTAAAAGAAAGTGATGATAACATGATCAAAAAAATTATAGATATAATAGTCAACAGTAGTAAAGCAAAAGCGATAAAGGTAGATAATTCAATAAATTTGCAGCGACCTAAGAAAATGCAGGATAAAATATTTAATGAATTACTAAGTGATAATGTTAATTTATCAGATATTCCAGACACGTTTCAACTATTACTTAGCAGCGATGAAAAAATAAAGCTACAAGCTGCAGAAGTTCTTAATCATGTTGCTGGGGCGTTAAGTTCTAACCAGTTAGTTAAGGTGGACAAAGTGTTCAGGGAAAGGACTTCATATGACTGGCATTATGATTGGGAAAATAAAAATCCTAATGAGCTGCTTCATCCAGCAATGTCACAAGAAGAGAAGGTTGCAATATTAGGGTTAAGTAGTTTTCACCCAAACGGGTATTTTAGAGAGAAGGCAATACTTGCTCTTTCAAATATGAAAACAGGACATGAAATATCGTACATCTTAATTAGACTTAATGACTGGGTAAGACAAGTTAGAAATACTTCAAAAGAACAACTACTGAGATATGTAACTTTAGAATATGTTATGGATTTTGTAAATAATCTACCTTTAGTATTGAGATTAAGAGAATGCTCAAGGGATGAACATATTGACATTATAGATAAAATTGTTTCAATAATATCTAGCCCTGAAGGTTCTCAAAGACTCATAAGTGGACTTCAATCAGCTGATTCAAAGGTGAGGCTAGCTTGTTATAAAATAATCCTTGAAAGAAAAGTGCTAGACAATAGAAGTATTATAAACTATTTAGTAAAAGATACTAATCCCTACAATAGGCTATTTGTACTTAGGAATATAAGAGATGAAATAACACAGGATGAATTTATTGATATTTCACAGCTGCTGCTTCATGATAAGTGTGCTAAAATCAGAATTATTGGTCTTGAATTACTATATCATTTTTTACCTAAAGAAGCCATAAATGTACTAGAAAAAAGTTTGTTTGATAACAATCAGTCAGTTCGAGAGCTATCACGATATTTGCTCTCAAAGAATAAAAAATATGATTTTACAGCTATATACCGTGATGAAATACAGAAAAATGAGAAATTATATTCTAGTATTTGTGGACTTGGAGAGACGGGCAATATAGATGACTCAAAATTTATAATAAAATTTATGGATTCAGATATTGTTAAAATAGTTAAGGCTTCTATTACTGCATTAGCACGGCTAGATATCCAAGGAAATAAAGAAAAGATACTTTTACTTTTGAATAATGAGAGATCTGGTATATCTAAGACAGCAAAGAAGGTTTTATACAAAGAGATTAACATTAATGATACTAATGCTATATATAGAATTTTTAAAAAAGCAACATATGACCATGTGAAAATTAATTCTGGTATTCTTTTATGTTCATTAAGTAAATGGAATGCTATAAGGTATATCATAGAACTATGTTCAGATAAAAATGAAGAAATTTCAATACTTGGACAAAGAGCACTTGAAAGTTGGAAGCTGAAATATAATCAATCCTTTACAACTCCTAGTAATATTCAGATAAAGGAGCTAAGAGAAGCTTTAGAGTGCTTCGGGAAGTCAATTAAAGATAGTGACAGAGATTTTATTGAATTTTGCATAAGGGATTTTAGTAAGTAGAATAGCAGTGAAGAGAGGTAATGAGCGAATAGATAAATATAGGCAAAGAGTATTAGCGTATAAAATAGTAATGTTTTGGAGATTAAACAACAAAATTATTATGAATTCCACTCAAGTTTACAAACGAAGAATACAGTTGCTGAGGCATTTTATGCAATTATGACTTTTAAATGTAATGTAAACACTGGAGCTATGGCAAGTTTTGATAAAACGAATGGAATATTATTATTCAAGTCTAAATCAGATGCAGAGGAATGGAGGAAGGCTCACTTTAGTAAAGATGAAATGTCGTTGAGATTGACAGGTTTTATTGGGATAAGCTTAAAAAACGTTTAAAAATAGCGAAACAAAGGGTATATATATGTTTTGATCTTAGACACGATAAAGCAGCATCCTTTGATGTTGATGCTGTGGATAGCATGATACATATGTTTAGTAAGTAAAGATAGATTAAAATATATAGAGGGTAAAATATTTTTAAAGAAAAGTTATATGATGGTGGGTTTCACCAACTACGCTTTGCCTCCACCAATAAAAACCTCCACATTATTATATGTGGAGGTTTTTATAAGTTTTAGAATTTCAGTTTAACCCTTCATTTTCCTAAAAGCCAGTGGTGTTTTTCCGTGAAACTTTTTAAATATTTTTATGAAGTTTTCACTATAATTATATCCAATCATTTTAGATATTTCATCAATACTTAATTCTGTTGAAGTTAATAGATTTTCTGCCATTGTGATTTTAATGGAATTAGTATATCGGCTAATACACATATGATATTTTGCTAAAAAGCCTCCTTCGTATTTGAATGATTTGTTTATTATATCATGATCAATTTAACATTTATACAAAAAGAAATACTAGGGGATATGCTGAGGAGTGTATCAGTCTTTTCAATAGCAGTACCAACTATAAGTGTTATACCAGAACAATTACTATTTGGACAAGCAATAGATATGCAAATACCAATAGGAATAATCTTATTAATGACAGCAATAATTAATTTAGGACTTATACTATTTGTTAAGTGGAATGTAAAAGAATTGGAATAAAATTTTATTTAAAAAAGTGTTGACAATTATTATTATGGATAATATAATAAGTCCAATAACTAAATACAGCTTATCTAGAGCGGTGGAGGGACTGGCCCAATGATACCCGACAACCAGCATT
>NZ_DKLM01000131.1:8438-8589 GCF_002455975.1 Clostridium sp. UBA6640 | reverse complement strand
TATTGTTTATTAAAGTTAATCACGCTGTTTTCCTTATAGGAAAGCAGCTTTTTTATTATATAAAAGAATTAAAATATTAATAACTAAATACAACTTATCCAGAGTGGCGGAGGAACTGGCCCTATGAAGCCCGACAACCAGCATTCTCATT
>NZ_DKLM01000131.1:0-8375 GCF_002455975.1 Clostridium sp. UBA6640 | reverse complement strand
TAAGGACGATAGCAAATTTTATAATGCAATTTTATTGCTTATTAAATTTAATCATTGCTGTTTTCCTTATAGGAGAACAGCTTTTTTTTATAGTGTTTGATTAAATATATTAATAAAAATGTGAATTGAAAGGATGATTAAAATGAAATCAAAAAAAATACTATCATTAGCAGCGGTGCTTGCATTAAGTTTAGGCTTAATAGCATGTGGAAAGACGAATGACCTAAAAACTACAACAACAACAGCTGATGTTCCAGTAAAAGACATAATAGTAGGTGTGTGTGCTGGACCTTATGGTGACATGTTTAAAGATGCAATTCAACCTTCCCTAGAAGAAAAGGGATATAAGATAACTATTAAGGAATTTAGTGATTATGTTCAACCTAACAAAGCACTTGCAAATAAAGAAATTGACCTCAATATGTTTCAGCATTCTGTGTACCTTGAGAAATTTGCTGCTGGAAATAATCTAAAGTTAACTGCAATTGCAGAAATACCAACAGCAGGTATGGGAGTTTATTCAAATAAAATTAGATCCTTAGATGAGATAAAAGAAGGTGCTCTAGTTACAATACCGGATGATCCTACAAATCTAACAAGAGCATTAAAGGTACTAGAAGCTGCAGGCCTTATTACAATAGATCCCAAAGTTGAAAATTCAATAGCAACAGAAAAAGATCTTTCAGAGAACCCTAAGAAGCTTGAGTTTAAGCTTATAGAAGCACCACAGCTTCCAAGGACTTTAGATAGCGCAGATTTAGCAGTTATAAATGGTAACTTTGCAATTGCTGCAGCACTTAACCCAAGCGAAGCTTTATATAATGAAAAACTTAGTGATGGATACATAAATGTTATAGCAGTAAGAACAGAAGATGCAGATTCTCAGTTATCAAAAGATGTATTAGAGGTAGTTAAATCTTCTAAGTTTAAATCAGTAATTGATGATCCTAAGGGACAATATAAAGCTTTTCAAAAGCCAGCTGATTATTAATAAAAAGGAGTCATGTTGAATGATAGAACTTAAAAATATTAATGTGAAATTCAAAGAAAAAAGCGATGAACTTCATGCTGTTTCAGATGCTTCCCTTAGAATTAAAAGAGGGGATATATTCGGAATAGTTGGTTCAAGTGGTGCCGGGAAAAGTACATTATTACGAACAATTAATCTTTTAGAGAAACCTACTAGTGGAGAAATAATCATTGATAATAAAAACATTATAAATTACAAAGGGGAAGAATTAAGAGAATTAAGACGAGGAATAGGCATGATATTTCAGCACTTTAATTTAGTTTTAAACAAAACCGTTTATGAGAATATTGCATTTTCACTTAAAACTGCTGGTAAAACTAAAGAAGAAATCAATATTAGGGTTAATGAACTTCTTCAGGTTGTTGGATTAAAAGATAAAGCTGAGGTCTACCCTTCAAAATTAAGCGGAGGGCAAAAACAAAGAGTAGGAATTGCAAGAGCAATGGCTAATAATGCCAAAATATTATTGTGTGATGAACCAACCTCAGCGCTTGACCTTGAAACTACCTCATCCATTTTAAAGCTTCTCAAAGATATAAATGAAAAATTTGGAATAACTATTGTAATCATTACTCATGAATTAGAGGTAATAAAGTCAATATGCAATAGAGTTGCAGTAATGGATAAAGGAAAGATTGTAGAAGAAAGGTTGGTTTACGATTTATTTGCAAATCCTCAAAATGAATATACAAAACAGCTTTTAGCACATTCCTCAAATTTTCAGCTTCCTAAAGAACTTATTAAGAGTTTAAAAGGTTACATTGTAAAGCTTAGATATGTTGGAGAAACTGCTACAGAACCTATATTATCCACACTTTCAAGTAAGTATAATGTGATTTTCAGCATACTTCAAGGAAAAATAGAGTACATTGGAGATTTACCTATGGGAACATTGTATATAACCATCAGCGGCAATGATGAAAGTATAGATGAAGCTATTCAATATTTAAAAAATAACACATATAGTACGGAGGTGATTAGGCATGCTATCCAATAATTTTAACCTTTTTGAAGAATTAATATTAGCACTTAATGAAACTTTTATTATGGTTTCTGTTTCACTAATAGTTGCCATAATGATTGGTGGCCTCCTTGGACTTTTACTTTTTTTAAGTTCTAACCACTTATTTTTTAAAAACAGGGTGTTAAATGGAGTTTCAGGGATCATTATAAATGTTACAAGATCAATACCATTTATAATACTTTTAGTACTTCTTATACCAATTAGCAGTGCAATTATGCATACAACCATTGGTCCGGCTGCAGTTATAGTGCCACTTTCAGTATCAGCAATAGCTTTTTATGCAAGGCTTTCAGAAGCTTCATTTAGTGAGGTAAATATGGGGGTTTTAGAGGCAGGAGTAGCCTCTGGTGCTAAATCTATAGAGATAATAATTCACATACTTATACCAGAAGCTCTCCCGCAGCTTATAAATGGAATTACTATAACAGCTATTTCTCTTATTGGATTTTCAGCTATGGCAGGTACTGTAGGGGGAGGTGGTATAGGCAATTTAGCAATTAGATATGGTTATCAACGTTACAATACCACAGTAATGCTAACTTGTGTTGGTGTATTAATCATAATAGTTGAAGGCTTGCAATTGTTAGGTGATTTTTCTGCAAAGCAAGTAAATAAAAAATAAATGTAAGGGGTTTTAATAATGAGTGAGAAAAAATATTGGGATGAAAAAATAGAAACATTACCGAGGGCAGAGCTTGAGGCATTGCAAGAAAGAGAACTTAAAGAAATATTAGAATTGTCATATAGTAGCTCTGCATACTATAAAGAAGCTTTTGATGCAGCTGGGGTAAAACCTTCCGATTTTCAAAAACTTTCAGACATAAGTAAATTTCCTTTTGTAAATAAACAAATAGAACGTGAGCGCCAAACTAAAAGCCCGCTTTTGGGTGACATGGTTACTGTAAGTGAAGATGAAGTGGTTTTCGTTTCTGCTTCAAGCGGGTCGACTGGGGTTCCTACCTTAAGTCCTTTTACAAAACAGGATTTTGATGAATTTCAAGATGTAGAAAGCAGACTTTTTTATGCAGCAGGCATGAGAAAAAATGATAGATATGTCCATGCACTTAACTTTTCACTTTTTGTAGGAGGACCAGATGTTATTGGTGCTCAAAATCTTGGTGCACTATGTATTTGGGCAGGAACAATTCCTTCAGAAAGACTTTTATTCATTTTAAAGGAGTTTCAACCGACAGTAATTTGGACAACACCTTCATATGCTTGGTTTTTAGGAGAAACTGCTAAGAAAAATGGGATTGATCCAGCTAAAGATTTATCAATAAATAAAATTATAGTTGCAGGAGAAGCAGGCGGTTCCATTGATGCAACAAGGGATGCCATTGAGGAGCTTTGGGGAGCAAAGGTTTATGATTTCTTTGGAATATCTGATATATTTGGTGCTTGTGCAGGTATGTGTGAAGCTAGAAATGGACTTCATATCGCGGAAGACCACCTGCTAGTTGAAGTCTTAGATTTAGAAACAGGGGAACCAGTAGCTGATGGTGAACGTGGAGAGATAGTACTTACTACTTTAAGAAAAAAAGCACGTCCTATGATTCGATTTAAGACAGGTGATATTGGCATTATTGACAGAAGTCCATGTACTTGTGGAAGAACCCATGCAAGAATAAATGTAGTTGGAAGACTAGATGATATGTTCATAGTTTCAGGAGTTAATGTATTTCCTAGCGATATAGAATTTGTTCTTCGCAGATTTAAAGGAATTACAGGGGAATATGTAATTCGCATTTTAGAAGAAAATTTTACTGTTAAATATATAGTAGAAATAGAAAAAACAATAGACAACAATGAATCTGATGAAGAGGTAAAAGCTAAAGTTTCTGCAGCACTTAAAGCAAGGCTGGGAGTAAAACCAAAAGATGTAGTACTTTTAGAAGATGGAGCTTTGCCAAGGGCTACCCATAAGGCTAAACGTCTTATAGATGAAAGAAAGATAAATTGTACCATTTGAAAATAAGAAAAAAATTAAAGACGAATTATTAAATTTTAAAAAGGAAGTGTATTATGGTGAATTTAAGCAATAAAACAGATTGTTTCACTGAGTCAATAATTAGAAAAATGACAAGAATTTCAAATGAATATAATGCAGTAAACCTATCACAAGGATTTCCAGACTTTGATCCGCCTAAAGAATTATTAGATTCTTTAAGTGATACTGTATATAAAGATATTCATCAATATTCAATTACTTGGGGTGCACAGAACTTTAGGGAAGCTCTTGCAAAAAAACAGTCAAAATTTATGGGNNAAGGCAGAGCAAGGGTAAAAACAGTCAAAATTTATGGGGATAAATATTGATCCAAATAGTGAGATTGTCGTAACTTGTGGAAGTACAGAAGCGATGATGGTAGCAATGATGACAGTTTGTAATCAAGGGGATAAGGTTATAGTCTTTTCGCCTTTTTATGAAAATTATACTGCAGATACTATTTTATCAGGAGCAGAACCTATATTTGTTTCCTTACGTTCGCCAGATTATAATTTTGATGTTTCTGAATTGGAAGCAGCTTTTAAACAAAATCCTAAAGCTATAATACTTTGTAACCCATCAAATCCAACTGGAAAAGTATTTACTTATGATGAGCTTAAAATCATCGCTGATTTAGCAGAAAAATATGATACTTTTGTAATTACAGATGAGGTCTATGAGCATATAATCTATGCTCCACATAAGCACACATATTTTGCATCACTTCCAAATATGTTTGAGAGGACTATTTCTTGTAGTTCTTTATCAAAAACATATTCAATAACTGGGTGGAGACTAGGATACATTATAGCTCCAGCAAGAATTGTTGATGTAGCAAAAAAAGTTCATGATTTTCTTACAGTTGGAGCAGCAGCACCTTTGCAAGAGGCAGCGGTTACAGCTTTGAATTTTGAGGATACTTATTATGAAGAGTTGCAAAGGACTTATACAAAGAAGAGAGATTTATTTTTAAGGGGACTTGACGATATAGGATTAACCTATACAACTCCACAAGGAGCTTACTATATAATGATTGATGTTTCAGAATTTAGCAGGGACAATGATGTTAAGTTTTGTCAGTGGTTAGCAAAAGAGGTTGGTGTTGCTGCAGTACCTGGTTCCAGCTTCTTTAGAGAAGAAGTTAATCATTTAATAAGGCTTCATTTTGCGAAGAAGACAGAGACCTTAGAAGAGGCGCTTAACCGTCTTTCTTCATTAAAATATAAGGCAAGGGGATTACGATTATGATTGAAATAAGATGGCATGGCAGAGGTGGTCAAGGAGCATTTACTGCAGCAAAGATTTTAGGTGCTTCTGCTTCTTTATTTGAAAATAAATATTCGCTTGCTTTTCCATCCTTTGGTCCAGAAAGAAGAGGAGCACCAATACAGTCCTTTACTAAAATTGATGATAAAAAAATTATTGATAGAAGTGAAATAAAAAAATGTGATTATATAGTTTTACTAGACGAGACACTTTTTGATAACGAGTACATCAAGGATTTAAAACCTCATGGAAAAGTAATCATCAATAGCAGTCACTCTGAAAAATATGAAGAATATAGTGAAGTTGTAGTTACCTTTGATGCAACACAAATAGCTTTAGATATCTTAAAGAGACCTACTACAAATACTGCTATGATTGGTGCACTTATTGGTTTATCAAACATTATAAGCATTGGAGCTGTAATTTCAGGTTGTGAAAATTATTTGAAAGGTTCAGTTCTAGAGAAAAATAAAGAAGTTATACTAGCTTCTTACAATAAGGTGAGGGGTGAATAATATGAATAAGCCAAGGTTAAGACAATACAAAAAGCCTTCTCATATATCGGAATATCCTTTAGGTCCTTGCTATAAAGCTGGACATCTTGTCACAAAAAATGCAGGATGGAGAAATGAGAAGCCTATTATAGATCATGAAAAATGTGTTAATTGTTTGCAATGTTATATGTATTGTCCTGATGGAGTCATCTTTAAGAAGGATAACAATATTGATATAGATTATGATTTTTGCAAAGGTTGCGGAATATGTGCTAAGGTATGCATTCCAAAAGCTATAAAGATGGAAAGAGAGGTGTAAATAATGGCGGAAATAAAAGCTTTTTTATCTGGAAATGATGCTTTGGCAGAGGGAGTAAGACTTGCGCGACCACAGGTTATCTCCGCTTATCCAATTACTCCACAGACAACTGTTGTAGAGAGGCTTTCTGAAATGGTGGAGGAAGGCAGCTTGAAAAGTGAATATATTCATGTAGAATCAGAACATTCAGCTTTATCTGCGGCAATGGGTGCAAGCTCAGTAGGTGCAAGAACCTTCACTGCTACATCCTCACAAGGGTTACTTTATATGGCAGAATGTCTTCAGTATGCTAGTGGGGGAAGATTCCCAATTGTTATGATGAATGCTAATCGTTCTACAGCACTTCCTTGGAATATTTATGGGGACCAAAGAGATTCACTTTCCCAACTTGACTGTGGCTGGATACAGGTATATGTAGAGGATGCACAAGAAAGCCTTGATATGGTACTGCAAAGTTACGTGATAGCTGAAAATGAAAATGTTCTTACACCAATTATGATAAATCTTGATGGCTTCATACTTACACATACTTATGAGTTAGTACAGATTCCTACAAGTGAGGAGGTAGATAAATTTATACCACCATTTGAGACTACTAATAAAATGGATTTAGAAAATCCAGTAAATATGGCTTTTAGTGCAGGACCTGGGGATAATATGGAATTTAAATATCAACAGCATCAGGCAATGATAGATGCAAAAAAAGTTATTAAAGATGTAGATGAAGCCTTTAACAAGCAGTTTGGCAGAAAATATGGCGGAATGGTAGAGGAATATTGTTGTGATGATGCAGAAATAGTACTCGTAACTTTAGGAAGTGTTACAGGTCTGGCTAGGATTGTAGTTGATGAACTTAGAGCAAGTGGATTAAAAGCAGGAGTATTTAGAATACGATTTTTAAGACCTTTCCCAGAGGAAGAATTAATTAACTTAGCAAAACAGGTTAAAGGCATCGGTGTATTAGAAAAGGATATATCCTTTGGTTATGAAGGCACAGTTTATACTAATGTAAATTCTGCTATAGCAAAGGCTAGGGTTTCTATATCTTCTTATAACTTTGTTGCCGGTCTTGGTGGACGAGATATTTCAAAGGATGATGTACTGGAAATGTTCCAATATATAAAAGAAGGGGTAGAAGGAACTAAAAAAGACTTTGTAAAATTTATAGGTTTGGGGGTGGAAATTAATGACTGAAAAAAATATCGTCAAAAATATTACTAATAACGAATTATTTTATGGGCATAAGGCCTGTGCTGGCTGTGGAGGAAGCTTAGCAGTAAGAATTGCATTAAAAGCACTTGGAGAAAGGACATTTACAGTTATACCAGCAGGGTGTATGTCAGCAGTAGGATTTAATTTTCCACAGCTTTGTTTTAGTAACAATGCAATTATATCTACTTTTGCAGGCACTGCTTCAATGCTTACTGGTGTTGAGGCTGGAGCAAGAGCTTTAGGGCTTAAAAATTATAAGGTTCTTGGTATTGCAGGGGATGGTGGTACCGCTGACATTGGAATACAAGCTCTTTCAGGAGCCATAGATAGAAATGATAATGTTATTTATATTTGCTATGACAATGAAGCATATATGAACACAGGTATTCAAAAAAGCAGCTTAACTCCCTTTGGTGCAAAGACCACTACAACACCAGCAGGAAAAAATATTAGAGGAAGCATAACACAAAAGAAAAACATGTTTGAAATTGTAGCAGCTCACGGAATAAAATATGCAGCCACAGCCAGTGTTGGATACCTGCCAGATTTTATAAATAAAGTGAAAAAGGCAGCAGAAGTTGATGGCACATCCTATATTCATGTAGTTGCTCCATGTCCAGTAGGATGGGGAATTCCAACAGATGAAATGGTGGATTTAGCTAAGGATATTGTAGACTCTGGTTTATGGTATTTAGCTGAATTTGAAGAAGGGGAGTTCAAAATTAATAGGAATCCTAAGGAATTTACTTCTGTAAAAAACTATCTTCTAAAACAAGGAAGGTTTAAACACTTAAATGATGAGGATATAGACCTTGTTACAGAAGAAAGAGATAAGAAATGGANNTCAGAAAAAATTGGGGTTAAAACAGATATTGATACACATGCTATAATTATTATTGTAAGTAATAATTATGGGATTTATCCATAGACCTATTAGGCTAATAATAATTTGTTTAAAAAACGTCGTTAATCCAAAAAAACTGAGAATTAAAGATTATTCATATACTCTTTATAAAATGGTAATTTATAGGAGGTATAGAGAT
>NZ_DKLM01000069.1 GCF_002455975.1 Clostridium sp. UBA6640 | reverse complement strand
ATTCATTTTTGAATAATACGGTGTTTTAATAAATTATTCATTTTTTTAGTTATGACGTTAAATAAGAATGCTATGAATTAAGTTTATTTATATATTCATTTCTTAGAATTGACATAACTATTAAAGATTCATAGTTTTCATTATATAAGACACATTCTCGTAATATACCTTCTTTAATAAAACCTTCCAACTTATAAAGGTCTTGTGCCCTTTGGTTTTTATATCTAACATCAAGCCATAACCTATGTGCATTTAATCGTTCAAAAGCAATTTTTTTTACCAATCTTAACGTTTCTCTTCCAAAACCTTTTCCTTTATTAGATATTACAATTCTTCTAAACTCAATATTTCGATTTGGATTTTTAACCCCTGCAATTATCACATATCCAACAGGTTTATTTGTAGACTTCTCTTCAACTATTAAATGTAAAATATCTTCTTGAAATAATGAATTCTTATGTTGCTCTTTTGTCCATAAGCCAACATATTGAGCATTATCAGGTTGATGTTCAGAATTAACAACAAAATCTAAATCATATTCCTGAGTGTTTCTTAATATTATATAATCAGATTTTTCTTTAATTTCTTTCATGTGTACCTCCATGATAATTCGTCATATTTTACGAGTATAACTTAATTAACATCAGAATTGTATCATGTTTTCTATATATTTTATAGCTAGATAGAAAACATACTAATTTTAAAGCACTGCAATATTCAGTTTTCAAAGATCCATTGTTCACACTTTTAAATTCAAACGTTGCTTCAGAGATTAATCAAATTACGAAATAAAAAATACCGCATATTCATTTTTGAATAATACGGTATTATTAATAAATTATTTAATTGTATATTGATTTCATCATTTAATAATATTCAGTACTAAATTTCACTTAACACTCCTTAACCATACCTATTTTTTGCTCACAATTAATTTAAAATGTTTCGAAAAATGTTCGGTATTCTCAAGGTTATAATATTCAGTTTCCTCAATAGGAATTTTAGCAAACTCATAGTCCTTAAAGTATCTCTTTATATCGTCTATATCCACATAAAAATGAGGAATGTCTTGTTCAGTATCAGGCTCACTTCTTAATATAGTATTGTTATCAATATGTTTATTCTGGTCAGCAT
This sequence comes from Clostridium sp. UBA6640, assembly GCF_002455975.1. Taxonomy (GTDB): domain Bacteria; phylum Bacillota; class Clostridia; order Clostridiales; family Clostridiaceae; genus Clostridium_J. The sequence continues at coordinate 34,598 of NZ_DKLM01000069.1, read as the reverse complement.
TCTGATATGACAATGAATTTTTTGATTTTAATGTAACAAATAATTCTCCCTTACTTTTCAACACTCTCATAATTTCTTCAAGTGACTTTACAAACCCTTCAGTGTCACTATGATAAATTACATTATATGCCATTATGCAATATATTTGTATTGCGATGTAAAAACACCCCAAAATTCAATTCATGAATAATGCGGTGCTTAAGTAAATCGTTTGTTTTTTCAGTTGTGACATTAAATAAGAAAAGCATATAATAGGTGTGATTAAAGTTTACATTTAAAATCCGACATAAGCTTGTTGTTTTCAATTGTCAAACTAATACTAAACAAAACTTCTATTACCACCATGATGATTGCAAGCACGTAAGGTTCGAAGTTTATACCAACCATAAGAGACAAAATTGGTATTAGAATAGCCAATACTGCATAAGACTTGGATTTATAAAGCCAACCATATGGCAACAGGTGTGCTCCAAAAATTATTGCTATTACCATTAGCATTTTTTCAGGTATAGTTGGATATATCCACATGGCAATCAGTAAATATAGCATTTGATTTGCGGAAAAAAGAACTCCCAAATTAGTTAATGGATTTTCTTTATTCTGAAAATCAACCTTTATTATTTTAGACATAAAAAATGCTAAAGGCATTAATGGCGCCGTAGCGCAAAATGTAAATAAGTTCTTAGTTAAAATAGGTAATGATGTTAAATGAATAATTAGTACAATACACCAAATAATAATTGATGCTAATATAAAATGTAACCCTTTCTTTTGCTTAATCGCACAGCATAAACGTAATTCTTCTAAGCTCATATTCAATCCCCCATACAAGTAAAATATAAATATTCTTTATTGCACAATTCTACAATTATTTATTAACATATGGAAATTATAGCAGGTTTTCCATATTATTAACACCGTATTATTTCACTTATAAGTTATAATTCCATTTTTAAACACCGCAATATTCAGCTTCCAAAGATCCATTGTTCACACTTTTAACTTCAACCATTACTTCGCAAATTAATCAAATTGCGACGTAAAAAATATCGCAAATTCATTTCTGAATAATGCGATATTTTAATATTATTTTATCTTTTTAAATTCATTAATAAATTGAAATTTGTAAGCTAAATTCATGTATAAATTTTATGCTTATAATACATGCAAATCTTTTAAAACAGACCTTAACATATTTTCTTCATAGTAGAAGTCTATCATTAATGTCAGATCATTTAAATCACCATCTGTAGTCAAATCATATTCACAGCTCATTCCCTTTCCATCATTCCATTTATAAAATTTTAATTGATGATATTCATACTTAGGTTTAAAAGAGCATGGATTTTCATAACTATCAAAACATTTTAAATCATTAATTAACTTAAAGCCTTCTGCACATTCTTCAATTTCAGATATACTCAAGCAATCTAGACCATCAACAATCTCTGCTATTTTAGAATAGTTTGCTTCTGAAATTGCATTTACTACTTGCTCTACTATTTTTTCTGCTAAAATCATTTCTTTTCCCAATTCATATTTGATCATATCAATTCACTCTTCCTTTCTTAAAAAATAAATTTTCCCTAACCCTTTTGAATTGATAGTAATCCTCTCTACAAATTCCTATTTATCTATATGTCTCATACAAATAATTTCTACTTTATCTTACTATCACGAATAAATTATGGCATATTTTGTAAATGCCGCATTATTCAATTTTCAAAGAACATTTTTTATTAATTAGTTCATTCTATATTTGAATCACGGCATAAAAAATACCGTATATCCAGGTTGAATAATACTGTATTATGAATAAAGTCTTTAATTATATAATGTGTTATGCCTTATAAGAAAATTGTGACTTAACACAACTACACATTATGTTTATTAGTTGTACAATATCTTATGAATAAAATCCGCTTTCATCGCTGTATACTTTTCTCTATCAGACCCGAATTCTTTTGACAATTTCACTTTTAAATCTTCATATTGCTTTCTAATATCTATATTTTCATTTAACGTATCTCTAAACTTAATATAATTATTCCATTCATTATCATTATGTATAACTATATGAATATGATGCGTCCTTATATTATTATCAAAATCACCACAACAAAAAAGCAGGTGGTTTTCATTACCTTTTTCATCTTTAAAAATATCTCTGTAAATAAAATCATTTTCTTCAAGAAGTGGAATTAAGTCAAATACATCTTTGAAACATTGTACTCCAACTGCAATATCAATTATTGGTTTAGCCTTTAGTCCAATTACCGCCGTACTGCCTACATGCTGAATGTCTGTGGCTTTATCTCCAAATAATTTTTTTAATATTTCGATAGTTTCTTTTGCATTTTCTTCCCATTGGATAGAATGCGGTTCTAGCAAAACAGTTCCTCTTAATAAACCTATCATTTCACACCTCCAAATTACATAAATAATTATTAATCCACAATTTTTTACTATTATGAATTGATTATAACATATATTGTAAATACCGCATTATTCAATCTTCAAAGAAAATTTTTTGTTAATTAGTTCATTCTATTTTTGAATTGCGACATAAAAATGCCGTAAAATTCATTTCTGAATAATACGGCATTTAAAAAAATTATTTGATTTTATAGTTTAGTCATTAAATAGAAATATTGTTCGCCGAATAAATAAATTGTCCTTACTGTTTTTAGCAAGTGGAATATGTACTTCCTATTGAACTACATATTTAATATTTCCTCTATTTCTCTCTCCAGGTCTTCTACTTGGATAATCTTTTTAATTTTCTTATCTCGTGTAGTTATCTCTAGTTGATTAGTTTTTATGTTTCTCTCGCTTACAATAATTCTTAAAGGTACACCAAGTAAATCTGCATCAGCAAATTGTACTCCTGCGGCAACATTTCTATCATCCATAATTACTTCATATTGATTTTTTAATCTGTTGTAAATATCTTGGCCTACAGACTCCATATCCACTTTTTGGCTCTTAATTACGCAAATATGAATTTGCCATGGTGCAACAGATCTTGGCCAAATTGGACCATTAGCATCTCTATTTGCCTCAATAATACATGCAAGGAGTCTTCCAACACCTATTCCATAACAACCCATAATCGGATTTTTGCTTTGGCCATCCCTATCTATATAGGTCATATTCATTGCCTTTGTATACTTAGTGCCAAGCTGGAATATGTTGCCTACTTCAACACCTCTTTTTAACTTAAGGTTGCCGCCGCATTCTGGACAATTGTCGTTTTCATTAACCTTAGCTACATCATGAAATTCTACTTTACTTAAATCACGTGTAACGCTAAAGCCTTTAATGTGATGGTCAATTTCGTTTGCCCCACATATTAGGTTGTTTTCATCAATTAATGATTTATCAAAAATAATCTGAACCTCATCCTCCTGAAGGCCGTAAGGCCCTATATAACCAAAGACAAGCGTGCTGTCTTCGTATTTTGAGTAAGGTACTATATTTGCCTTTATTAATGATTTCACCTTAGATTCATTAACCTCTAAATCTCCTCTAATAAATACAATGAGAGGTCTATTACTATTCTCAACTTCAAATACAATTGATTTTAATATACGGTTTTCAGAAACATTAAAGAATTTTGCAAGCAAATCAATCTCTTTTATATTTGGTGTGTAAACTTTTAAAGGTTCTTCTTCCTTTATCTCTTCATGAATAATTTTTGAACTAGCAACCTCCATGTTTGCCTTATAGCTGCAGTTGTCACATACAACTATTGTATCTTCGCCTATATCAGTAAGTAACATGAATTCATGTGCTATCTTACCGCCCATCATTCCTGTATCTGAGCCTACTGAAATAACCTGAGGCAGTCCTATTCTCTCAAATATAGTATGATATGCTTTTAAACATTCTTCATAATATTCCTCAAGGCTTTCCTGAGAAGTGTGGAAAGAGTAGGCATCCTTCATGGTAAATTCTCTAACCCTTATGAGTCCGCCCCTTGACCTTGGTTCATCCCTGAATTTAGTCTGAATCTGATAAATCATAAAAGGATACTTTGCATAGGTAAGTGCTTCAGTTCTTGCCAAGTGTACCGCGGCTTCTTCATGAGTCATTCCAAGAAGCATTGGATGACCTGCTCTGTCTTTCATTCTTAACAGCTCACTACCTACGCTGTCATACCTTCCTGATTCTTGCCAAAGCTCAGCAGGAAGTACTACAGGAAATAATACTTCCTGTCCTTCAATTTTATCCATTTCCTCACGTATTATATTTTCTATTTTCTTAGCTACTCGTTTTGCAGGCATAAGCATTGAAAATATTCCATTTGAGACTTGCCTTATGTAGCCGCCTCTTAATAAAAATATATGGCTGTAACTGGTAGCATCTGCAGGTGCTTCCTTATACCTCTCTCCTAAAAGTTTACTCATTAACAACTTAATCACCTTTCCTTTCTAAAATAAAAAAAATCACCATACAGAACCTGTATAGTGATAGTTTATCTACAACACAGGTGCAAGCACAAACAGCACTTACACCAAATTTTACTAAGGCACAAATGCTTTAACTTGCACGGGGGTTGCTATTTGGTTGTTTGATAGCATAAGATATAAAAAACATTTTTCGTCACCTCTCTAAGAATTAAAACTAGTATAATATTCCAATACCAAATTTGTCAAGAGATTATATGCAAAAAATATTATAATTGTCTGATTAGTTCTTCAAATAGTTTTAATTACTATATTCATTTCTTTTAATTCGTTATATTCAACTACCGTGACTTAACTAATAGTAATTATATTACATTCACGCATTAATTAATGGTTATTTTGGTAATATGTACAATATTTTCACTTCCTGACACCGTATTATTCAATTTTCAAAGCACATTATTCGTATCTAAATTTTCAAAAGTTACATTGTCGTTTAATCAAATTGTAACGTAAAAATATCGCAAATTCATTTCTGAATAATGCGATATTTCAAGATATTATTTATAATTTTTCTATTTTTGCTGCATATATAATGTATTAGGATAAAATCCAAGCTTCTTATAAAAACATATCGTTGATTCATTCTCTTGAGATACAGTTACCCCAATCACTTTACAATTCATTTCCTTCATCCATTCTATATGTTTGGATGCAAGTTGCCTCCCGATTCCATTACCTCGATTACTCTCATCAACATGAAGTGATTGAAGCTCTCCCGTTCCATCCACTATGGTTGATATGCAATATCCTATATATTCATCATTGATTTTAGCCACAGTTATTTTCATTGTATTTCTATTAAACGTAGAAAAAGCCTTTATTCTTTCATCAAAGTTAATAGAGCGATATGATTCTTTAAAGTATTCTGAACTATTCTGATGATATAACCTATTCTTTTCCCAAAGGTTCTTGATGATATCAATGTCATTATAGGAAATATCGAAAATCTTACTCATAATTATCTACCCCTTAATATATTTATTGCGTATAATTTTTACACTTCTCATTAAAGCATGTCCATTTTGCCCATATTGTAACATACTTTCAAAGGTCGTATTATTTAATTTTAAAAGAATATTTTTTATTAATTAGTTCATTCTATATTTGAATTACAACATAAAAAATACCGCAAATTCACTTATGAATAATACAGTATTTTAATATATTATTTTATACTTATTTTTTAAATTGAAATTTGTCTAGTTCGAGTTATACTCATAACATCACAAAAATTCGCAATTAATCTCTTTTACTAATTTCATCTGTTATTAATGATTTTGAAATATACATCGCTTTTATTATGTTATTAAAGCGCTTGTGATAAGGGTTACCCTCCTCAAATTTTGACTGTGCTTTTTCACATTTGCTGATAACTGAAGATACTGGGCGTAGTGCTTCTATCAATTCTTCTTTTGTATATTTGTCCATAACATTTTCATCTGTTATTAATGACTTTGAAATATACATCGCTTTTATCCTATTCTTAAGGAGTGTATGCTGAGATGTACCCTCCGCAAATTTGGGCTGCATTTTTTCACACTTACTAATAGTTGAAGATACAACTCGTAGTGCTTCTGTCAATTCTTCTTTTGTGTGTTTGTCCATAGTATTTCACCTCAAATTCATAATTTATCTAGCTTGTATTATAATACAATTGTTCTTAATCAAAAATAGCTCACTTACAAATCTAATTTAACTGTTTAAAAGTTTCTTTAAATCCTCTAGTGATACATCCATTTTTTTCGAGATTTCTTCCATGGATAAACCAGAAGATATAAAACGATTAATAACATCTTTCATGGATTCCCCAACCTCTATAATATGTTCATCTAAATCATAGAATCTTATAACACGTTGACCCCAGCTATGTTCTATAACATCTCCTAAGCACTGAATATTAGGATATTCATCAAGTTTATTCAAAAAGTCATCAAAGTTTTCTTCTTCAAAGCATAGTTCAATATTATTAGATTTTTTTAGGATTTCTTCTTTCGGAAGATTTACAAGCCAATCAAATTCTTGTTGCAATGCTAAACCACATGTAAAAGCAATGTTTATCCCATAATCCTGATATACTTCTAACCCAAATAAATTCTCATAAAATTTTCTAGATGATTTTATATCTCTTACAGATATAACAGTACATAAATATTTCATCTTAATTCTCCCTTCAAGTCTCTAATTTATATTACTCAATCTCAAATTGGAATTTGATTAACCTTCAAATTTATATGAAAATGGTATTAAATCTTTAGCTAATACCTTTTGCAATCCATCATTTGTTTGTATAATCACTTCACAGTTAGGACAATAGTCTGATAACATTTGTCTACAATTTCCACATGGTGATAATACTTCATCCCCATTCTCACCTCTTATTGCAACAATACATTTAAAATCCTTTTCTCCGTTTGTAACAGCAGTACCTATTGCCACTTGTTCAGCACATGCGCCGTGTAGAGAAAATACGTTCATCCCAAAATATATATTGCCGCTACTACATTTAACTGCTGCTGCAACTGTATGCTTGTAATTTTCTCTATCATAATTTTTCTTTAATATTTCACTTGCCTTTTCAATAAGTTCCATATCCTTAGAATCTAACATTTTCAAATCTCACCCTTACAAATTACTATTTATATCATTCAATTTCAAATTAGAATTTGCTTAATCTTTTATGAGAATTCCAATCTATTTTTTTATCTTATGAGCGGTAATGATGGTATAACTGTATGCATTAACTGTTATTTCACAATTTTCTATGCATATATACCAGTTTTTACCCCTTTTGGCTATTATAGCATTGGAATTTAGTATTTTGTCGCTACACCATTTTACTACATCGTCCACATCTAAAGAAAGATTCTTTTTAATTCGTCCAACTCCCAGCTCGGTTGTGTGCAACTTATCTAAGTTTTGTATCAACTCACATTTATTATCATTTACTTTTATCACCATGTATTCTCCCTCGCAAATTAGAATTTGTCATTTGATTTTCTTTAATGAAGATGAGATATCTTTATATACCAATTTCTGCATACTATCACCATATATAGCTACATCTGCTTTCATTAAGGCTTCTCGAATATATTCAACCAAACCTGATTTATATCGTGCAATACTTGGCAATGCTTTAATACATTGTCTTGCTGTAATTGGTTTTTCATCTAAAATATGTTTTAAATAATCATCTATAATTTCATCAATTTTATTTTCTGTATCCCATTTAGCGTTAACAGATATTAAGATAATACCTCTGGTTCTAATATATGAATTACTATTTTCAATCATTTCAGCAAACTTATCAAAAAATTTATAGACAGTATTAGATTTTTCGCTTTCAGTTTCTAGCATCTGTAATGCTTGATACGCAATTTTATTATCTTTAGAATATAATCTTTCAATCAATTCTTCGGTACTTTCCATAATTTCACCTTCTTAAACAAAAATTCTGACCTATAGACTCTAATTTGTATTACTCAATCTCAAATTGTGATTTGATTATTATTACCAAATAAATGGAACCAAGCGATATCTAACCTCTCTCGTATAATCCATATATCCATCTAATCCTGTTTTCAGCATCTTATCAATAACAACCCCAATAATAACAGCATTTAATTACCACTCATTCAAAAACGATAAAATTTGCTGTACACTATCCTTTCTGGCATTTTCACACTCCACAGGGAATTTGTGTTCTGCTATAATAATCAGTCTAATTAATCTCTTTAAAATCCAACTCATTCCAGATATATTGCCAAGCAAATGACTGGCTTTGTCATAAACAACACTTTTCACTTTATATGGATAATTTGATTCTGATAATATTTTCTCCATCCGAGGTACCGACTCGTCAGATGGCCAAAAGTCATCGTCCTTAGCGGCAAGCAATAATATATCAGCCTTTATATTTTCAATCAATATACGTGACTGGTCAATTGGAGGATTGATATCGTATATATATCTCATAACACGCCGTAATCCATATCTTTTATCTCTTTTAGCTTCCTTTATCAAAGCATGAGCACCTTTATCCAAAGCAATATTTGGAGTAAAAGATATATCTTTTTTGCGATATGTATATGTTGATTTGTATTTTCTCGAAAATTTTTTGCCCACACCTTCCATCACATAGTCAAAAGGTGAAATAGCAATAACACAACTAATTTGGGGACATAGTGATGCAGATAATAAAGCATATCCAGCTCCTGTTGATGTTCCTATTATAGCTATCTTCTCAATTTTCTGTTCTTGAAAGGATAGCAACCATTTTGCTGCTAGCTCCACATATTCTACAGGAATCCCATACATTTCTTTAGCCATTCCTTTCCACTTATAAAAACCTAGCACGAGAACAGAATATCCTTGCTCAATTAAAAATGAAGCAGAGGATTCTGTTAGTTTTTGACTAATACCTGCGCCACTCATGAAAATGATTGTTTTTTCTAAGTGTTTTTCTCCCTTAAAATACGTTCCACAAAACCCATCTTTCCCCAAAGTAAATACTTGCATTACTATCCCCCCTATCGTAAGATAATTTTAAATGTCATTTCGTCAAATTACTATTTATATTACTCAATCCCAAATTGGAATTTTCATTTGTCTATGTAAGGATAAATCATCGTAATATAGGATATTACGTTATACCCACAATGGGCTATTATACAACAGAGAATAGACTTTGTTTTAAGGTATAGTAATCCTAAAATAAGACCACATACAAATGCTGATAAAGTCTGTACCATATTAAAATGCAAGAGAGCAAAAAGTATGGCAGAAACTATCAAAGCTACTCTCACTCCGTAAGTATCTTTTAATCCATCTAATATAAATCCCCTCATAAGTATTTCTTCAATAACAGGTGCAATAATGCATACCTGCAATAAACTTGTAATTGGTGATTTTATTAAAGTTTGAATGCTCTCTTGATATGCTTGCTCACTTGCAGGAAATATACTTTCAAATATTGGGTCTAAGCAATTATCTAAAAGCAGGAAAAATAAAACGAAACAACCGATTGCTAACAAAATTCCAGTAATCGTTGTATTTGATAATATTTGCAGCTCATAACCTGTCTTTTTTAGCAAAATTATAAATCCGCATACACATAACGCAATAGTTATAATGTTAAGCCAGCTCGAAAAATCAGGAGATATTTTTCTCCAAATTGTCACATCTAAGAAAGTGTAAAAGAACATAAATCCAAAATATATTGCTACCCATAAAAAAGCTGTACTAATTTTTAAATTATAGTTTTTCATATATTTACCACACCTTAAATTCTAATTTATATTACTCAGTCTCAAATTGGAATTTTATTATTACCAGATAAATGGAACCAAGCGATATCTAACCTCTCTCGTATAATCCATATATCCATCTAGTCCTGTTTTCAGCATCTTATCCTCAAGATATGTCCGGATAACAATGACAACCCCAATAACAATAGCAGTTAATATCACATATTTTGATGGAAATATCAAAGAAATAGAAACACACCAAATCAAAATTGCCAAATATGTAGGATGTCTAATTATTGAATACGGACCTTCTTTGCATACACTTTGTTTCCTGTCAGTTTGAAGTCTTGCTGTAGATTCCAAAAAGGTATTTACTATCATTGCTCTTAATGTGAAAATTGTGGCAATAATATATAAAGCAATACCTATCCAATAGAAATTATCAAGTTGCAATGTTTCATAGCATTGTCCCGCTACAAAATATATACCAAAATACGCTAAAATCCAATATATCGTTAATAGTACTTTATCCCATATAGGAGAATCAGTATTTACCTTTCTTCTTTCCTTAATTGTTGTAGAATTTGCTTTATATATAACTATTCCAGAAATTACTGCAATCAGTATGTATAATATGAAGTATATAATTTCCCGAGTTCCATATGTCCAAGATGAACCAATAAGAAATAACATTATTCCTAAAATTCGTTGTACAATAACCCTTAAGATATAATTTATTGCCCCTCTATCCATATATTACACCTCACCGACAAATTCTTATTTATCTATATGTCACATAAAAGTAATTTTTACTTAAAATTATTTTGCTATTACAACTCAATTATAACATATTTTGTAAATACTAAATGATATATGGTAGAAGTGATCACTGTTTGCTGCTACATAAATTAAATAATATAAAGATTTAGATCTCTATTTATTTGTGATATATTATAATAAAAAGTACCTAAATACACCCTACAGATTACTTAATTAATGTTAGTGTAAAATATTTGACCACAAAAAATATCGCAAATTCATTTTTGAATAATGCGATACCAGATGCTTTAATCTATTTTCTTTTGCTAATTCATGCTGCAATAAAAGTGTGCAATAAATTTACAACAAATAATATTTATTTTACTTGTTTTTCTTTTTTTCCATTTTATATTTTTGGTAAAGTATATCTTTTAAAATTAGAGCTGTATCTACATCATCAAAATTGAATTCATTTTTTAAAGTGTCATACAACTCATATATCTTCTCACAATAGGTATTTATTCCTTCTATACCTTGATATGAAGCTAAAATAGGATACTTTTTACTCCATGCACTGGTCCAATCAATTTCATCAACTATCATTTCAATACTAGTAACATCACCACCAATATGACTTTCACTAATAAGATAGTCATAACTTACATTGTACAGCTGGCTTAATAATTTTGCCTTAATTAATTCAGGGACTGTTTGATTAGTTTCCCATTTACTTACTGTTTGCCGAGATACATTTAATTTTTCAGCTACATCTTCCTGTGATAACCCTGCTTTTTTACGCAAATACAACAATCTTTCACCTAATGACATAATAATCACCATCTTTTCTTTTATTTCAATTCTCTTTTACCCCAAGCTAACTTGTAGATATAGTATACTAAAAACTAAAAATGTTTTCTATCAAGTGAAAATGGAGATTTGTCAACTAAAGTTAACATTTTTCAAATATTTCATTCTTATGTATTTGCTCTATTATAAAGATATCAGTAAATGTAGTCTCTCCTTAGTGTTAGTTAAATTTATCATTGTTATTACGAACTATGCTGCACCTTAGGGCAACCCTTATACAATTGAGAATTCATGATGATAGACGCATAAAAAAGCCATAATGACATCAAAATTCATTATGGCTGCTGATTTATATAGAAAATCTAGTTACTCTCAAAAATATAAAGTAGATTTTTAATAAATACTATGTTCCTTAATATTGAGAAGCAAATACTTTTATTCTATTTTCAAAATTTAAAATATCTCTGCTCTTATTCCTATTTAGCATCGATAAATTGATGAACCATTTTAACTAATTCATCTTGTGATATCTCAGAATCCACTGCTAAGAAAGAATAATGAATTCCATCTTGCACCCAACTTAAATGTTGACTATGAGAAATTTCTACTTTGTCAGATCCATAGCCAAATACATATTTTCCAGACGCTTCATCCTGCTTATCTTGTTCTGTCTTTTCATAATCTGCTGGCACATACTTGTTAGCATATGAATTATAATATAAATCTATACCATTATAGTTATCAACAATCTTTTCTTTTTCTAGCTCTTCTCCCAATTTTTCTTCGTCCATAAAAAGAGTTACTTTATCATTTTCTTTTTCATAAGCAAAAATTAATGATTTTGTTTTTAATACAGAATTACCTTTATTATCCTCATGATTATTATCTGTAGTATATCCACCTTTAAAGATATATCCATTATCAAATTCCTTAACTAATTTAGGATTAAATCCTAAATCTTTTTTCACTTTTTCTTCCGTAGGCATAGTAGTATAAGTTGGTATATTACTTCCATGTGAAGTTATAGATGTAATTTTTCCTGCAGCAAATACAGTTGTTCCTACTACCATAGCAGCTACTAGTGCAACCATAGTTCTCTTTCTAAATGATGCTTTTTTATATGATGTTTTATTTTCCATTTCACAATTCTCCTTTTGATTTGGTAAGCTATTTAATGTAGACCTTACCTTATTTTTAAAACTTTCTGGTGTATCTGGAAAGGCATTATCCCAATTATGATTATTCATACGATACCTCCATATCTTTTAGTTCTATTTTTAATAACTTTCGTCCTCTTGATAATCTACTTTTTACGGTTCCTGCAGGTATTTTTAAAACTTTTTTAATTTCTTCTATTGAGTATCCGTCTACATAATAAAGTACAATTGTAATACGAATCCGCTCTGGTAATTTCTGAATTGCCAAATATAATTCGCTATAATCCTTTTTATCATCAGCCTTGGTAAACTCAAAGTACTCTTCATAAGATACAGTTGGACATTCACTGCGTTTTAAACTATAACATTCATTTATGAGTATCCTAACTAACCATGTCTTAAAATATTGTTCTTCCTTTAATGTATCTAATTTATTATAAGCTTTTAAAATTGCTCCTTGAACTGCATCCTCACAATCTTGATCATAGATCAAAATTGATTTAGATACATGATATAAAGTAGATTCAGTCTCAAGAACTTTATCTATAAATGTATCTTTATTCAATTGACTTCCTACCTTTCCTTGCAAATTGCAGCGCTACTTTTTTTGTCTTACACTAGTTAGACGCATAAAGCTTTTAAAAGGTTCATTTAATTTTTACTTAAATTTAAATTCTTTATAATATCTAAAATTAATCTTATTTTACAATAGCTTAATGTAAAACCATAATTTTAATATTATAAATAAATCAAAATTGATTTAGATACATGATATAAAGTAGATTCAGTCTAAAGAACTTTATCTATAAATGCATCTTTATTCAGTTTATCTCTTACCTTTCCTTGCAAATTGCAGCGCTACTTTTTTGCTTTACACTAGTTAGACGCATATACCCACTATAAGGTTCATTTAATTTTTATTTAAATTCTTTATAGTCTCTAAAAAAAATAATTTCTTCCTTAATTGTGCATTGTGCATTAATCTAAAAGTTATGAATTAATATATTAAACTATAACTTATATTCAGACATACATTAAATTTTAGAGTGGTTTATCTATAGTAGCCATTGGATAAATATAGGCATGACAAGTGTTTTGGTAAGTTGTACACTAAATATGTAAGGGAGTGTGTTATATGTTAATTTGTGATAAAAAAAGATTAGAAGATAAGATTATTACCTTTAGTAAGTTCGGTGCTACAGAAAATGGTGGAATAACAAGATTATCTTTATCGAAGCCAGCCCTTCAGGCAAGAGCAGAATTTTCAAAGAGTATGAATGAACTAGGGGCAAGTATAACAACAGATGATATGGGAAATATGTATGCTACTTTTAAAGGCTCTGAAGAAACCCTTCCTCATATTGCAATGGGATCGCATTGTGATTCGGTAGTACAGGGTGGGAACTATGATGGTATTTTAGGAGTACTTACAGCAATGGAAGTAGCTGAAACTATAGTTACAGAAAAAATTCCACATCGTCATCCAATTACAGTTATGATTTGGACTAACGAAGAGGGCGCTCGTTTTGACCCTGCTATGATGTCCTCAGGTGTTATTACAGGTAAATTTGACAAAGCAAAAATGTTAGATTCTAAGGATAAGGAAGGTATATCCTTTGGTGAGGCACTAGATGCAAGCGGATATAAAGGCGAAGAAAAAAACAGAATAAATCCCAAAGATTATATGGCCCTCCTGGAACTTCATATTGAACAAGGCCCAGTTCTAGAATCATCCAAAGTAGATATAGGTGTTGTAGAAGGCGTTGTTGGAATGGTGAATTATGAATTTGAATTTATTGGTCAAGCCGGCCACGCTGGAACAGTTCCACAAAAAATGAGAAAAGATGCTCTTCTAGCAGCTTCTGAAGCTATTCAATATTTGCATAAAGAACTTGATAAACTTGATAATAAATTAGTTTATACTACTGGTAGAATAATTTGTTCCCCTAATATACATACAATTATACCGGATAACGTTAAATTCACATTAGATGCAAGACATCAAGATTCAAAAGTAATAGAACAAGTAGTTAAAATTATTGAAAACATCCCAGAAGAATTAGCAAACTGTAAAGTTACTTATGAGAAATTATGGTCACGCAAAACTGTTAGTTTCAATAATGAATTGATTAATTTTGTAGAGAAAAATGCTATTCTTTACGGTTACTCTAATATGAGAATGTACAGCGGTCCTGGTCATGATGCCCAATTCGCAGCAGATATGTTACCTACAACCATGATTTTCGTTCCAAGTATTGGCGGACACAGTCATTGTGAAATAGAAAAAACACCACTTGATAATTGTTTAAAAGGGGCTAATGTGTTGCTGCAAACGGTTCTAGATATAGATAAAAAATAAATATTCGCTTATATACAATCTCATTAACATCTTTATTGTTAATGGGATTATATGTTTATAATTTTTCAACAGACACTTTTATTATATTACAACATAAAAATACCGTAAAACTCATTTCTGAATAATACAGTATCTTAAAAAATCATTTAAATTTACAGCCTTTATATCTTATAAGAAAATTCTTCTCATTACCCTTATAGCAATTTTTCATATAGTCTAAACCAGTCCAGTCCATAGTCTCCAAGTCCCAGGTCAACTGTATCGATATATTTAAAACCACATTTTTCATATAATCTAATAGCAGGTGTATTGCCTTCATAAACATCTAATCTAATTGATTTAGCTTGCGACTTAATACTATGTTCAATAGAAAAGTCCATTAATGCTTTGCCTACGCCACATTTCAAAAATTTTGGATGCACTACAAACGTATACACAACAAAAACATTTGAATAGTCAGATTCAAATTCCCATTTAGCCTTATAATATGCTGCCTCTGGTTCGTGGCTTAAAATAACAGAACCAATGATTTCTCCGTTATATTTTGATACATATAAATTACCATCTTTAACTCCATTAATTGCATTTTGCCGAACAGGATATATCCCTTTTTTCCATCCAGGATAATTTATTCCTTGTTCTAAATAGTCATTTAAATCGTTATAAAGCTGTTCTAATTCATCAATATCATTTTCTTTCCCTAAATTAAAAGTTATATCCATAGGTTTATCCCTCCAATCAAAGTAACATAAATAATCTCTACTATATATAAATTACTCTTCTGAGGCTAAAATCCTTTATCTTAAAATTTATTTAAAAAAACTCCAAGGGTATTGCCATTGGAGTCTTAACCATAATTTAATAAGAAATAATATATTTTTATATATCAAATTCCAATCTCATAATTAGAAAATCATAGTCATTACCTCTTATAGTATTAACGATTTCTTCAATAAATTTAAAACCTAATTTCTCATATACCCTAATTGCTCTTTTATTAAATTTTGCTACTGTTAGATCAATGTAACTTAAATTATATTTTTTCTTTCCAAAATTGATTATGGACCTTACAAATTCTGTACCAAAGCCTTTTCCTGTAAGTTCTGGTCTCATTTGTACACCTAAACAGAAGAATTCTTCAATATAATAGAATGAACAATTCCCTACAAGTTCATTGTGTTCATTATAAATTGAAAAATCATTATCTGAATCAATAGAACGCTTTATCGACTCTATCTTTTCCTTCTGAATGCTGTTATCATAAAACGAATATATTCCTTCATATTTCCATGTCAAAATATCTTCAATGTCACTTTTTATAGGTGCTCTAAATTCAAACTTCATCTTTATCCCCTCACTCAGCTTCTATTATTGTTTATAGGTTCATTCTAACATCTACATTTTTATATTAAAATCTTATAAACGGTTCATAATAGAATTCAAGCATATAGCGCAAGTTTATCTTTCTTTGCTGCTTTGTAGAGATTTTTACTAAATTATATCTAACACTGCAATAGACACAAAAAAGCCTTATTAACAAATACTAATTGAAATAAGACTTTTTTATAATAAGTACTAACGCTTTTCTTTACTTATTATCCCTCTTATAGTTTTTTCTGAAAGATAATATTCTTCTGATAGTTGAGCAACAGTACTTCCATCTATATATTTACGAAATATTTCATTATTTCTTTTTTTAAAACTACTTTTTATGCCATTCTTTTCGCCCCAAGATTTTTCATTTCCATTTTTTCTTGGAATGTATAAACATTCTCCATCTACATACTCTTGTATTAATTTTATTACTTCTTCCGGTAATACGGTCTGTGCACTAATATAAGCCATATCTTGCCCCTCCTTATTAATATAAAGTTATGAGCAAAGACTACTTATAAAGTAATTTTCATACCATCTTCATAGCAGTCTCTGCTATGAATCTATAGAGGGCTTTAAGCATGGATATTTCATAAGAATCACTCCAATCACAATGTTTTTCATCTATAAAATTTTATCTAACTGTACTTTAAACTTTATCATAATTTTCCGAAAACTACACAAATCCAAACTTCTTATATAGATTATATGCAGGTTTATTATCAACATGAACATCTATAATGATGTCTTTTACATTTCTCATATACATATCATTTATACATGTTGACAATAATGCAGAGGCTGCCCCTCTATTACGATATTTGTGTGAGACATGTACTGAATAAATATGCATTATTTGTTCTTCTTGTGGAAGCCCTATTAGAATACCAATAACTTCATCATTATCATGTGCAGTTATAATATACCTTTTCGAGAAATCTCCAAAAACACCATTTTTAAGATTAGCAATAAATTTGTCTGGTTTTTTACCTGAAAGATCTGGATCTAATGTCCCTTCAATGAATTTCGATAAGTAATATGCTAATTCTTTTTCCAATTCTCCCCCTTCTGAAGTCAGCTTTTTTATTTGGAATTTAGATGAATTTTCTACTTGTCCAATTAAACTTTTTTTTAGTTGTACTTTCATACGTTCCTCCCTGTTAATTAATAATCTAACCTCATAATGTGCTCACTACCAAATACTTGTCCATTGAAATCAAACCCTACACTCTTATATAAATTTACAGCTTGGATACTTTCTTTATGGACCCCAAGAAAAATCTTATTATGTGACTTATCTTTTTTTATAATCTCTAAAAGCTTCTCTAAAGTTTTTTTACCGTATCCATTTGATTGATAGTTTTTATCAATCATTATTCTATAAATCCAATATTCACCATCATCTTCATCAATACAGTACATTACAAATCCTACCATGGTATCATCATCATATACTGCAAGTGATATACATTCTGGTTGTACTTTTGCTTGAGGAATTGAAACTGCATTAGATGTCACAAAACTTTTCTGATTTTCTGCAACACTAAGTTCAATGCATTCCCAGAAGTTTTCTCTCGTAATCTCTTTAAACAATATCAATAGAATTACCTTCTTTCTAAATGCCATTTGCACCACAAATTAAAATTAATTTTTTCAAAATTTCACCTCATAACAATCGCTAACGCTTACTGCTCTGAATCCTGAATCCTCGTATATAGAGAGAGCTTTTCTATTTTCCATTTCAACACTAAGGGTGAAATTTTCGATCCTCTCATTAAGTAAGTAAGCAATTGTTTTTGATAATATTGCTCTTCCAAATCCCTTTCCTCTATAACTCTTTTGAACTGCTAAATCAGCAATACTTCCCTCACCATTCTCTATTCTTGCAGAAATAATCCCTACTGTAGTATTATGAATCTTACCAATGAAATTACTGTATTTAGAATTATTTAAATTTGATTCATTGTACGCTCTCTCATCTTTTTCGGTGGTTCCAAAAGCTTCAATACCTATAGGAACGATCTCATCTAAATCTTCAAGCGATGCTTTACTTAGAACAAGGTTAGTGCATTCCCCACTGAGTTCTTTATAATATTTTCTATTAAACTTCATTTCATAAGTTGAGTATTTCTCTTCTCCACCTACATATATAATGAACTCTCTAAAGCTAGTAACATCTCTTTTATTAATGAATTTTAAAGTGTCCACATTATTTTCTCTACATCTATCTTTTACACTCTTAAAAATCTCTGAGAAAATATCCTTTGTTTTGCAATCCGGATTAATTGTACCCCATATATATGCTTCTCCCACATTGTAGCTGAGTGTCATACCAAAATATGCAATTAAATCTCTTTCATCGTAAAATAAAAATTTAGTAATGTTCTCTGCTTCCCTATCAAGATAAAGCTTTAAATCTGTATTATGTCTTTTATTGCATATCTCTATTAATTTCTCGACATCCTTAAAATCTTCTTCACTTAAGCTTTGCTCTATAATTACCCTACTTTTATAATTAAACTTCTCCATTTTAAGACCCTCTACCTTAATAATTTAATAACTTCTCACTATTCTCCTGTCTCCATATAATGTTTAACTTATATCTCAATGCTAAATTTTTCTTATACATACATGTAGCTATTGATCTTGAGTGACAACATGTTTTAACTAATGTCACATATTTTCTTTTTTATGATAATATAAAAAGTTAAATCCATTATCTTCTGAAGTACCAATTAAATCTTCATGAATGTGGCAATCAAAGTTATATTCTTCGTCATCCTCCATCCCCGTCATATACTCGATATCACAAGCAAATTTTAAAAATACATCTCTATTAGTTGAAACTATTAAAAGATTCTTAAATCGCTTTGCAGCTAATTTTCCATCAGTTAACCAGCGATTAGGATATTGAATATTGTTTTTTTCGATAGCCATATCTTTAAGTTCTTCAGAAATTGTATTTGCTTCTTTAATAGCTTTAAATATTTCCTTAGCTTTAAGCTGAACTCCATGATAATTTATGAGTACAATGTCCATATCAAATATTCCATATTCCCATATATCTCTATATTCATTTAATTTTATAGAATTTGTTGGAATATATATAAGTTGTTGAGACTCTAATCTTGAAGCTAAAATAAATACTTTTTCAAGAAACTCGTAGGCAGTTGAATTGCCAAGTATTGCCTTGTCCCAAACTATTGGATCTATAGCTGTAAGCTGCTTCGGTATTTTTAAAGGTATATAAATATATAATTTATTATTTCCGTGTAATATTTTTTCTCTTACTTTAAACTTCATATTTTCCTTCCTAAAATAACAATTACTTTTAATGATTTAAGTTTTTCTGTTAAATTTATAAGTCATTGACCTTTCATAAAAATAATTAGTACTATTTCATTTTTTCACAAACATTAACTTCATCCATTTTTATGCCCCCATTAATTTACTGCATTTATTATATTAAATGCTGCTAATATTAATAATAAAATGGACTTCATTTAATATGAAAAATTTTTCTTATATTCATAAGTACAGTATGAATTTTATAACTATTATATCAAATCAAATGTAAATTATATACTTTATTGTAACTTTTATAAATAAAAATAGATGAAATAAAACTTTTTACATAAGCTTTATTTCATCTATTCTTTAATCATAAATTTATGCCTGAGAACATTAAATTTTTCTCTACTTCATCATATCCAAAGGATTTATAGAGCTTTATGGCACGTTTATTTAATTGCCATACTTCAAGTTTTGTTTTACTTAATCCATTTAACATGAAATAATTAAATATATAATTGACTATAACCTTTGATAGCCCTTTTTCTCGTGCTTCAGGTAAAACATATAATGTCTCAATAAATCCGAAGCCATCCTTTTCAAAAATTGTACATCCTCCCTGCACTTTGTTCTCTATTAAAAAAGACAGATTCTTAAAATACATTTCTTTTTCTTGTTCTGCAAATGCTTCTATATCCAACGGTGTTATAAATATTTCATCATACATTGCTTTATATTCCATTAGTTCTTCCATAGAATCAAATTTCAATTCTATTACCTTTATATTTTCAGGTAAAGTGTATGTAAAGTTTTTAGGAATATCTGCCTCCATAATAATGCTGTAATCTTCTTCAAATCCATTTTTAATATAAAAGTCTAACTTATCCTTATCATAGCTAAATCCAGAGTATATTCTAGCTTTTAAATCTGGTCTTTCCATCCGAAGCTCTTTAGCCCTAGAATATACTTTGTCAAATAACTTCTGCCTAACTTCATATTCTAACAACTTGTCCAAATCAAATTCTATATTAACATCTATAAAAATAGCATATGGCGTTTCATATGTCTGATGATAGTTTATTGCTGGATATGCATAAGCATATCCCAAATAGTTTTCTTTCTCGTCAAATGCTAAAAAGATATTTTCTTTACCTGGTCGATCTTCTTTTGGATTACATATTTTAATATTCATTCTAATACCCTCCAAGTCTATTTTCTTTTTACCGGTATCCATACTTCGCAAAATTTATGGTCCAAAACAATAATTAGATATCATAGCTAATATGACTAAACCAGTTAAAATAAATAAATTTATTATTAGAAAAAATGCATTTAAAGTTAATACTATGTTTTTGTTCTTATCCATTTTACAGCTTTTAGTTGAAAAATGGATAAAAAATAAATTTACTAATGCTAATGCAATAAAAACTAAAAAAATTATAGTTGTATCTAAATTTAAAACAGTATTTATTTTCTTTTCCTCCAATTATTTATAAATTTTAGTTTATTAAAATTTTATATTCCATGCAACATTAATATAAAATTTTTATCATTAAATAACTATAGATAAGACTTTTAGGACAGCCATAATTTTCTCTATGACTGCCCTTGACTCATGTGATCTATGATTCTGTTTATAAAAATTATTCTACAAAAATTTCTAGATATCCGATGATTTGATTTGTATCATACTCTTCCAATACGCCTAAGGATGGATCATAATACTCTCCATTATAAAACAGCAATAGATGACTACGTTTCTCGGAACGAGCATTTATAATGCAACATTTAGGTAATTCTTTTACTTCATTACGCATATAAATCATTTTAGATGAATGAGCAATTCCATAGTAATCTAGGGTTTCAATTACCTTACTTAAAGATGCTTGCCATCTTTTTGATTTCATAATATTAACTACTTCTTCTATGGATACCCCTGCTAACATTGCTACACATATTTGTCCACACATACCACTTTGCGGCTGAATAATACTTTCTATCTTATCTATTTTTCGTATAGGATTTTTAATACTATATGGACTATTCTTATTAATCCTAGTCAATCCATCAATTATTTCAAAAGATACATTAAAATTTATATGATCTTCTATTTCCTTAAGAATTGGCTTTGTGATCGGGATATAATAGTTTCCATTACCTTTAGGTACAAGTTTACATTCAAAAGTTATATTATTTACTGTGACTTTTACAGGTATTATGCCTTTTTGCTCGCATACTTCCCACACATTGAAAGGTATTACTATGAATGTTCTTATATTCTCCTTTAATAACGTTCCTTCGAACTTATATTCCATAGCTTTCCTCCTAGGAATTTTTTCTTAATTTTATTGCAATCCATACTTCCTGCCTATTATCTTGTAAATAACATTCAATTACTGGCAAATCATCAAGTTCATAGCTAGAATTTGGTAACCATTCTGTATAAAATTTCTTATAAATATTCTGAACAGCTTCTGGTAATGCTCCATTTGCTTCTAATATTACCCACGTGGCTTTAGGAAATTGGAATTCATCCATATGGCTAGGAGTAGTAACCTTAGCACATTCAGATGTATGAACGTAAGTAGTTACACCTAAATAATAGTCCATTTCCTCTGAATTCCCACATTGTTCTCCATTACTGATTCCAAGAAGCCCTACTGGACGCATATCTGCTTTACTCCAAAGGTCAAATAATTGTTGCATAGTCCCATCTCTGCCCGCTGTTTCCCAAATCTGTGGAATAAGCTGAAAAGCTTCATCAGTATTAATTCTTCTTCTTATTCCTGAAATAGTAAAGGCTGGCCATTGTTCAATCTGATAATTCATATAACCGTCTCCTTTAATTGTAATATGAAAGGAGATTTTAGGACAAGATTTAAGACTTACTGTATCCGTACGTACTTTTGATGGAAGAACTCCATGAAACTTTTGAAAGGCTCTTGTAAAAGAATCATGAGAAGTATATCCATACTTCATTGCAATATCAACAATATTTACTTTGCTATTTAAAATATCAAAAGCTGCAAGAGTAAGTCGTCTATTTCTAATGTATTCATTCAAAGTCTTATCTGCAATATAAGAAAACATTCGCTGAAAGTTATATATAGAACATCCAGCAATTTGTGATAATCTCTCATATGAAATTTCACCATCTAAATTTTCCTCAATATAATCTACAGCTCTATTGATATGTTCCATCCATTCCAACTGTATCATCTCCTATCATACAATATCATACATTTTATCAAATAAATTCTCTCGATTTTTTCTGCCGCAATTAGTCGATAATGTAAATTATATACATCACTTAGTTTATTTCTGTGTCTCCTAAAATATATATAAAATTATCCCTATTTCCAACCATCCCCTCATAAGAGAGTTCTCCATACCCCTCCCCCATTTTTTAACTTTAAACTGCAATATATCTATTACATATAATTCCTTTAATTATAATATTTACAGAAAATTAAAACAATAGATGTGACACCTATTGTTTTAAATCTTCAAATGGAATTTTTTATATTAATATTTAAAATTCTTATAAAAATATATTAGTTCTATAAGAATTTCATTTTATTAAGAAATTGTTTGTAGTTTTCTAAACTCTGGTGTTTTTAAGATATCACTATATGCTCCGCTTTGCATCACTTTACCAGACTTCATAAGAATGACTTCATCAAATTGTTCAAGCTGCTCTTGCGATAACTTATGGGTTACCATGATTACAGTTTTATCTTTCATATTCATTAAAGTATTCTGTAAAACTTCTGTTGTGTTCACATCCATTGCTGAAAAAGACTCGTCCATAATGCATATCGGGGTATCTGCACTAAGCATACGTACAATATTTACTATTTGCTTTTCTCCTCCACTTAATTGTTGACAATTCTCCTTATATTTTATATTTTTTAGTATATTTAAATTTAAATTATCCACAATTTCACTAATTTTAGTGTTGTTATATGAGGAAAATACTGAAGCATTGTTTATAAAATTATCTGCAAATATATGCTCACTTTGATTTACACAACATATTATACTTGAAGTATCTAATGAATTTAAATTCTCACCATCAATATAAATATTTCCACTATCTAACTCTCTATACTTCATAAGAGCATTTACTATGGTTGATTTACCAGACCCACTATGTCCAACTAAGGCATATTTTTTACCCTTTTCAAATCGATAAGAAAAATCACTGATTGAAAAATCTCCATAATCAATGCTAATATTTTTAAATTCTATATGTGAATTAAATTCTCCCTTATCTACTTTGTTAGAAGGTTCATTTTCATTGATATATGTAAACACTTTAGATTTTACATGCTTTAAAGAGCTTATAGTATTTATGTCTCTTAAAATTTCATCTATAGGATTAATAAAACATTGAATATATCCAAATGTAGCAATACCTGTTCCTATAGTAATTTCATTTTTAAAAAATAGAATTCCTACTGCAATAAAACTAAATATACCAATAATATCTATAGCAAATCCGTTTACCTTAAGTGTAACAACTTTAAACTTTCCGTATTCATATCTCTTATCTGCTGTTTCTTTAATAATTTTATCATGCTCTTTACATATATTATTTCGTGTCCTATTGTCGATTAATTTAAAACCTTCAAAGAAATCTTTTATACAAGACACATATCGTCCCACTTGAACTAAGTATTCATTACGACGTTTAGCTAATGTTTTTGCAGTGATTTTAGGTACAAATACTGATACAAGAGATGATAAAAATATAACTAACGCAATTCTAAAATCTACAAATACAAACATTATTACACTATAAATAATAAGCATATTTATAGATTGAACAATTGAAATTAATGGCTGAAGATAATCCTGTTCTAGCGCAGTAATATCATTACCTTGCATAGATATATATTCACCAATATCTCTTTGAGAAAATCTTTTATAACTATATCTAGATATTGATTGAAAAAAATCTTTTTTTAATTCCGTTTCAAAGATTATAGACCTTTTCCAAGCACATCTTTCTGATACGTATAAAAATATTAAACCCAAAATCATAAAAATAAAATACAAAAGTGAAAGCTTTAAGACCCATCCAATCCCCTCATTTAAAGCATTATCAAACAATAGTTTCTGCATATATGGAACTATTGCAATTGTTAATGTATAAAGTGCATCAAATATAATTCCTATCAAAATGTACCATTTAATTTTATTAATATATTTTTTCATTATAACCCCTCCCCCTTAATACTTGTACAATTGACAATGGACGATTGACAATGGACAATTATGGTTGAAATTACTTTTTAACAAAGTAATTTCTTTAATTATTTCTTTTACTAGCGATTATATCGCTAGCTACTCTGTGGAGAACACTGTTCTCCGCTACAATTAGTCAATTCTAAATTTCTCAGTTACTACTGAGAAATATCCGTAATTGTCAATTGTCCATAGTCAATTTTCCATTGATTAAAATTATACTAGTAGCACTCTCTTTATTCACTTTCGCAAATGGTTCTATATAGAATTTGGTTTTTTATTTATCTTCCACATAAATAGAACCAGCAGAACTATAAAGCTCTGCTGGTTTTATTCTTAGCTACTTAACTTTTCACTTTTTAGTATTCTTCTTATGCTGCTTTCAGAAAGATAATATTCCTCACATAGTTCCTCTATGCTAAATCCATATGTGAATTTCTTATATATCTCAACATTCCTATCCTTTAAAATACTTTTTATTCCGCTCTTCTCTCCCCAAGACTTCTCATTACCTTTTTTTCTAGGTATATATAAATATTCACCATCTATATAATTTTGGATAATTTCTATTACATACTCTGGTAAAATACTTTCTGCTTTAACATATTTCACTTCTATGCACTCCTTTTAATCCACAATATAACTATGAATTAAGTGCAAAGACTACTATATGTTAAGCCTATTTTATCTACTATAATCTAAATTACTCTAAGCAAAGTTGTAGACTTAACATTAAAATAGTCTCTGCTTAGAGCTACTTATACTATTTAATGTAAACTTTAAGTTGTCCATTTTATTCACCTCACTATTTTTATTTATATAATTAGAAAGTATATATTAAACCATTCTATAATACCCTTGATTTTCCTTCTCTTGAAATCATGTTGTAAGTGAAAAACCACAGACTTTCCCATATACAATATAATTAGTGTTTTTTAAACTTAAGTTCTTATTATGCTTCCACACAAAAGTAGCTAGTAAAACTCAATATATTTTACTAGCTGCTTTTGTATTAGGTTCCACAATATGTTCTGTATGAACAACTTGATGGTTCAGGTAATGTAGAATAATAATCCTGTTCTTTAGAGTGATCATAAGGTTTTGAAAGTGCATCTAAAAGCCGTTCCATCACACTATAATCACCTTGCTCTACTGCAGCTTTTAGTGCTTCTTCTACCCTGTGATTACGTGGAATTACTGCTGGATTACTACTTTTCATAAGCTCCTTTGAGGAGGCTTTTGATTCCTCTTGTCTTGTTAATCGCTCCTGCCATAACTTATACCACTCATCAAATTCCACTTTTCCAAACAGTACTGTATCCTCTATGTTATCAAAAGTTAATGCACGGAAGGTATTAGTATAGTCTGCACCATACTCTTGCATTATACTTAGAAGTCCTTCAATTAGAGACTCATCCTCAGGCTCTTCGTTAAATATACCAAGCTTTGCTCTCATTCCAGAAAGCCAATTGCGCTTATACAACGTAGGAAAATCCGAGATTGCGCTCTGTGCTAACTTGAGAGCTTCCTCCTGATTAGTATGTAGCAATGGTAATAGTGTTTCAGCAAACCTTGCAAGATTCCACGCCCCAATATTAGGTTGATTACCATAAGCATATCTACCATGAATATCAATAGAACTAAATACAGTTGCAGGGTCATAGACATCCATAAAGGCACAAGGACCATAATCAATTGTTTCTCCGCTAATTGTCATATTATCAGTGTTCATCACTCCATGGATAAAACCAACCAGTTGCCATTTTGCAATAAGCTCAGCTTGATTTTTAATTACTTCTTGAAGCAAGAAAAGATAACGGTTTTCTTTATCATCTGCTTCTTTAAAATGTCTTTGTAAAGTATAATCAGCTAATGCTCTAAGTTCTTCAACTGTACCCCATTTTGAAGCATATTGAAATGTACCAACACGTATATGGCTGGCAGCTACTCGAGTTAGTATTGCACCAGGTAACCTAGTTTCCCTTATTATTGACTCTCCTGTTGTAACTACAGCTAGGCTACGGGTGGTAGCAATACCCAGTGCATTCATTGCCTCACTTATAATGTATTCTCTTAACATTGGACCTAGTGCTGCTTTACCATCGCCTCTTCGTGAATATGGAGTTTCACCTGAACCTTTAAGTTGAATATCAAATCGCTCACCTAGTGGAGTGATATATTCTCCTATGAGTAAAGCTCTTCCATCACCTAACATGGCAAAATGCCCAAATTGATGTCCTGCATATGCTTGTGCAAGAGGTGTAGCACCTTCTGGAATCTTGTTTCCTGCAAACACATCTACTCCATCAGCACTTTCAAGTCCCTTAGCATTTAATCCTAAAGAAGCTATTAACGGATAATTCAATGTAACTAATTTTGGTGAAGGTACCTGGCTTGGGCTCTGTCTAGTAAAAAATATTTCTGGAAGGTGAGCATAACTATTGTCCAAGTTCAAACCTGTTTCTATTACTACTTCCCTTTCTTTCATACTATCCTCCTTTTCCGCTTCTCTTTTTTATAGCCTTTTTATTACATGAAACAAAAATCATAGCTTCTATGATTTTTGAATATAAACCTCTATAATACTTAACTCCTTTTAGTTTGTACTTATAAGATTTTTATTATTCTCCCTATANNGTGTTTTATTATTCTCCCTATATTTCTCTTTAACTTCTAAATCTTTAAAGTTGAAATTAATTTTTTACTAGCAATGTATTGCTTATTCTTTATTAATAAATGTTTACGTCAATTCAAAAATAAATAATTTCAAATTCCTATTATATTCTTTTATAAATATTATTTATTATAAATGTTTGATAATTTCTTAATACGACGGATAAGCTCTCTTCGCACATTTTCAGGGCCTAAGCATTCACATTTATCTCCAAACCCTAGCAAAATATTGTATCCTAAGTCATCTTCTACAAATGGAAATTCAACTATAAATTGATCATTGCCATAAGGCTTAATATTTTCTTCCCCACAACGTTCAACCATTTGCTCTCTAAGAGACCAATCAACTAAAAGTTTAATTGTGATAAGTCTTTTATCTATCCAGCCTGTTCCATCCAACGGTTTTCCGTGAAATTCTCGTGGTGTAAATGTAGAATCTGAAACTTGAAGATTTGAAATTCTAGATAGTTTAAAAGTGCGAAAATCATTCCTCAAAGTGCAGTAACCTTGTAAATACCAATTTCCTTCTTTTAATATTAATTTATAAGGTTCAATGCAGCGATTATTTTTTTCTCTATTCCCACTATAATATTCAAATAATAGATACTTACTGTCATTTAGAGCTTTTTTTATTTTTTCAAGGTTGGGTTGAAAATTTTTATTTCCCATCCATGTGGTGAGATCTATAGCTATTTGCTTTGCTTTTAATTCAATATCCTTAAATTGTTCTTTTGGAAGTAAGCTTTTTACTTTTTCTAGCGTACCTATAATTTCTTTATGAGATAGCGTTGTCGAAATACTTCCAAGTCCCATTAAAAGTGTTGAAATATCTGAAGTAGTAAAAAATTTTTTATCTACTTTATATTCAGGTATTATGCTAATACCACCATTAACACCGTTGTGAGTAATAATTGGTATACCTGCTAAAGATATTGCTTCTATATCCCTATATATAGTTCTAGGTGTAACCTCAAACATTTCAGCAAGTTTTGTTGCACTGATTCTTTCACAATTTAGTAATATCATAACTATGGACATTAATCTATCTATTTTCAATTGTATCGCTCCTTAAAATCATATATACACTAATTTTAAAAACATGACATAATGGTGTCAAGTTTTGCATGATATATTAAAACTATAGAAGGTATTCTATAAAATAATAAACTTATAAGAGGAGGAATATAGATGGATTTTTTACAAGAATTTAATAGAATTATGACAGAACAAGGTGAGATAGCTTTAGCAACTTGCGTAAACAATATCCCAAATGTTAGGATTGTAAATTTCTATTATGATACTAAAAAGAAAGGGATAGTGTATTTTTCAACCTTTAAAGATAATCAAAAGGTAGAGGAATTTTCGAAAAACAATATAGTAGCATTTACTACTGTTCCACCTAAGGGTAATGAACACGTTCGAGTTACTGAGGCAATAATTCAAAAAAGTAATTTAACAATATATGATTTAAAAGATGGATTTGCTAAAAAAATTCCTGATTATGAAATGACAATAGAGCAAGTTGGAGATCAGTTGGATCTTTATGAAATTCATTTTAGAGAAGCTGTAGTGACACTAGATTTCACTCACTCTAGTAACATAATTCTATAATCTCAAAAAACTGCCCTACTAACTTTTACAGATAGTGGGGCAATTGTTTTATTAATTAATTAATTTACTATAGACAAATGACAGATTTTTATTTGAAATAGATCTTTATCCTAAATTAATAAAGTTAGTACATAAACAACTCTGTATCATTTATAATCTTGTATAAGGCATCTGAAAATAAATAATAAGTCAAAGTTGGGAAGTATATTTTGAGTTAGACAAGGAAACAGGTTCCACAGATAGTAGAACACGCAGTATAATACAAAATAGACGAGCATTCTGACTTATTTATTTTTTGAAGATGCCTAAATAANNGCTTTTATACAAATATCTCTTTTATTGTTTATCTTTTTAATAATCTATATTCTCTTATTATTCTTCTTATACTACTTTCAGAAAGATAGTAGCTATTAGCCAGCTCTTTAACTGAGACTCCTAAAAGAAATTTATCATATATTTCTATATTTCTTTTAACTA
The DNA here is from genome assembly GCF_002455975.1 of Clostridium sp. UBA6640. GTDB lineage: Bacteria > Bacillota > Clostridia > Clostridiales > Clostridiaceae > Clostridium_J. The sequence goes on along the minus strand of NZ_DKLM01000069.1, from coordinate 5,125 downwards.
ACTCATTTTTAAAACCACTATCTTCTCCCCAAGATTTTTTATTATCATCTTTTTTCGGTATATATAAATATATTCCATCAACATACTGTTGCAGTTGCTCTATAATATCATTTGGTAATATATTTTGTGCATTTTCATATTTCATATTTTTGCTCCTATTCACTATTATTAATGTAAATACTGATGCAAAAACTGCACAAAACTATTTTGATAAACTGTCAATTTCTAAAATAGCTCCTAACAAAATATGTTCTGTACTCTACAGTTTTTGCTCGGAGCTTAATACAATTACTAAATGATCTGTACTATACATATATGTCCCCCCTCAATAAAAAACTTACTAATTAGCAGTCTTCCTTAAAATATTATAAACAAAACTCATCCTCTAAAAACTTAATAGTTTCTGATATTCTCTTTTTGTTTAGCTTATAAAACACCTTATTATCTTGTTTAGATATTTCAACTAAATTTAATAAAAGTAAATTATTCATATGATATGAAACGCTAGCATTTGAAATATTAAATTTCTCAGCTATCTCTTGTCCATACCTCTTATCATCTAATATATATTTCATAATGCCAAATCTTGTTTTATCACAGAGATTTTTAAGGATTTTAAGATATGTTTCCATACAATCATTTTGATTAATAATCTCCTTATGATAAGGTCCCACTACTAGATAGCAATTTTCCGTATTGCACCTTAATGTGAAGTAGATTAAATAACTATCAAAATAGGAACTAGCTATATATATTTTTTTAAAGTCTTTTAAACTGATAAAATTATTTGTATATTCCTTGATAAATTCAATTCCTGTAGAATTAATTCCTTTTGTTATATAGCTATTAATTTCATTAATAAACTTACTTTGCTTCTTGTATAACTTATTAAATGTAGGAATATGATCTTTGATTAAAATGATAAATTCCTGTTTATATTTCTCAATATTATCTATAAAGCAGTAAAGGTCCCATTTTGATGACTTATCAATATCAAGTTCTTTGATAAAATTTAAAATATCTTCTTTGCTGTCTGCAATCTTTTCTATATACTCATCATTATTTTTAAGTTTGTCATCTATCAACGTCTTTACTAACATTGTTTTTAATGCATGTTCGCTTATATTTTCAATAGAGCTAATATATTCTTCAATAGATTTGCTTCCCCATATTTTTTCAAAAATCATAAAAGCTCTAAAGATTTTTGATTCATTGTCGAAAAAGAAATCCATTTGTTCTTTCTTGTCATTATGCATTTCATTTATATAGTAATATTCCTCTTTAAGTTCTTTTTTTAATGTTATTCCAAAGATACTTATATGCTTTTCAAGTATGTGTACATTCCACCCAAGATAAAGACTAGTAAATAAACTATAAATCTCCCCTGCCTTGGGGCTAAAAATTATCTCCATCTTTTTTCCTCCATTATTATTTGATAATACTATATTAATTTCTTAAACTACTACTAAAAATTATATATTACAAACTCTTTTTCGCATAGATGAACCTTATATAGATGCAGCACTCCTAAATTTAGTCTATCTCTGAAAATAATTAACACTTGCTGGTATCATCCATAAAACTACTAAATTCAAAATTCACAATTTCGGATATTTCTCAGTGGTAACTGATAAATTTAGAATTAATTAACTGTAGCGGAGAACAGTGTTCTCCATAAACCCTAAACCATATCAATATAATTTTAGTTGTAACATTTGATAATGCTATATATTCAAAGAATAACTGGCGAACACTGTTCGCCCCTACAATGAAACACTAGCAAATGTAGTCTCTCCATAGTACTAGCTAAATTTATTAGTATTGTTCCGACCTATACTGCACCTCAGGGGAACCCTAACGGGCTTCACTACTGTTCCCCAGAGGTGGAAAACTAACAATTTGAGAGCTTAGAATATACCCTGGGAAATAATTTCTCTTAAAAATTAAGAATTAATAAGTAAAAATATAAAAATTTAAGATAAAATTTATACTTTTTCGCATCAAATTACATATGGTATTTTTATAGCAGTCGTAAAAATAACTTCAATCTATTGTTTCTATTAGTTTTCTTATAGATTGAGGTGCTATCACTATTTTTTGTTATTATCTTAAAAACTCCTCACCATAAAAGTTATAAATTTCTAGGAGTTTAATCAATAAATCTTAAAGATACTTTTTAAACCACATTACTGCTTGCTCCATCATTCCCGTAGTTGTTTGATGATCTATCTTCTCTTCCTCAATAAACTGAAACTTTTCTGGATTTTCAGCATATAATGGCAGCATTTCATTGAAAAATACCCTTTGACTTTCAATTGATACTGAAGTATCCTCTGTGCCGTGCAATATTAAAATAGCTCTTTCTTTCAATTTATCTCCATTATTCATAGGGTCGTAGTATTCTATCAATTTTTTATTCTCTTCACTAACTTGAGGCATAGAATTTACTTTAATGGAATGCTGCCATGCAAAGCTCCCATTAAATCCAACAAGGCATTTTATATTAGGGTTATCAACAAAAACCCCACCAGCAGTAATTGCTCCCATGGAATTACCAGTAATTCCAATTCTTTTTGGATCAGCTTCATGATCATTTATAATTGACTCTATAAATTTTTTAGATTCCTCAACACTTTGAAGTACTATTTTCCACAAATATCTTTCAAAATTTTGAGGATTATCGTAGTCAATTGGATTTCTCTCTCCATGATGTAAGGCATCTGGCACAATCACTTGATACCCATTAGTAGCAAATATTAATGCTTTAAATCTTATGAAGTCTTTGCTTGAGTGCCATCCATGATAAAAAATCACTGTTGGCATCAATCCTATATACCCCTTTGGTTTAAATTTTAAACAAGGAATTCCATTAATCTCTTCTCTTGTAATGGTAATAAAACTATTCTCATAATTAAAAATTGACCAAGGCATTCTCATATCCCCCTTATTATCTATCATTGAATTTAATGTATTAGATGCATATTAAAAGTCATTTTAAAATTTCATCTAAACATATTGTAATTTACTCATACTTCATTGTCAATATTTACAAATTAAAAATTTATAAAAGGTAATTCATTATAAAAATTTTTCTTAAAATTAATTTCTTATTAACTAAATGCTTCTATTCCAATAGAAAGATGGTTTTATATTTTCCGAAATTGCAAGCTCAATAGACTAAATCCTATAAAAAAATTGGATACTAATCAGCACCCAATTAATCTAAAATTAATTTTATTTATTTATTTTAATAATAAATTCCTCTCCTACTTGTTTGAAATCATTACTCATTTTTCCACTCTCTTTAGGAAAAGCTACTGCATAAGGTGTAAGGGTTAACGTCTTTGCATCATTTGAAGTTTTTGATCCCCTCATTATCCCTTTCCCAGAGGATTCTGTTGTAATATTAAACTTAATTTTATTTCCTAAATCATCTTTTCCTCTTAATTCAATATCATATGCCTCTCTTTTACCTTCTACTGAATAATAAATTTTTTGTCCTACTGCATTACTAGTATATTTTTCCAATATTATTTTATTGCCATCTTCTAATTTAAAGTCATAATCTATATTACTCTCTGCTGTCTCTATAGCTAACTGATCTCCATTAGTTTTAAATTCAAATGTCCATGGTCCTTTTCTTTTCTCTACTCCATCAATATATGCATTTACATATTTTATTTTTATGCTTAAATCACCCTTTGGAATTTCTTTATCTAAATGATAGGATCTTATACTCTCCGTAGTATAATCATCTATTCGATTATCTTCCCCAATTGCTCCACTAGACATATTCTTACCATTTATATAAATATACTCTGATGTATATATTGTCCTAGCTTCCTCCAATTTAGTACCTGATTTTAAGGTGGTGGAAACAATTAATTCATCCTTATCTAAGATAACTTCATTTAATTGAATTGTTACTCCATCTTTAGTTATAGTCTTACCAACTACAGTTTTATAATCTGATAAATCTTTATTAATTCCTAAATAATTGCCTATATCAGATGCCATTAATTTTATGTTTGCCAGTGCTTCATTTCCAATATTAGTTCCAAACAATGTAACCGCTAGTACCCCTGCAGCTATTGCTACTGCAACTCCTTTATTTTTCCTATTCCTATCTTTACGAATAGTTTTCTTAAATTTGTTTTTAATTCTTCTCTTTTCAATATCATTAAAGCCTTCTTTTTCTAATTCTTCTACGTTTATTGAGCTATCATTCAACATATCATATATATTTTTTTTCATAATACTATCCTCTACTTTCTACAATTTTGAATAGTTTTTTTATTTTCATTTTTCCTCTAGATACTCTGTTGTAAATTACATCTTTTTTTAGTCCTGTTTCCTTACTTACCTCATTCATATCTTTTTCTTCCACATATAATTTAATGAAAAGCTGTATATCTTCTTTCTTTAAACAACTTAATAATTCTTCTAAGTCCTCATTTAATTCCTTTGAGGTAAGTTCTTTATGAGCAGAATCTTCTACACTGATATTTAAATCTTCTATATTGTCATATTCCAATTTTTTTAAATATCTTCTCTTATAGTCAATAGCTTTATACTTTGCAACTCCAGCTAACCAGTTCTTAAATTCACTTCTACTTTCATCAAAACTATCTATGTTATTCCAAATGGCTAAAAGTATATCATTTATACATTCTTCCTGGTGACTCTCTAAGTTGTACAAATGCTTTCTTACTGTAGCCTTAATAATCCATCCATAGTTGTCTAGAACATATTCTAGGGCTTCTTCGTTTTTCATCCTTAACTGATTTATGAAGTTTTTATTAGAAATTCTCATTTTTTACTCCTTCTTTTAAACAAGCTTGTTTTTTACCTTACACTATATACTTCGCTTCAATTAAGATTAATTCTATCAAAATAATAAATTTTTTAAATAAAAAAAATTACTGGATAGCAGCTATCCAGTAATTTTTCAATTAATCTTATTCTGTGATTTCCATTGATTCTGTTTTATCTTCTACATTCTCTTCTACATTCTCTTCTACTTTATCTTCTTTTTTCTCTTCCATTTTATCCTTCACATTTTCTTCTATAAGATTCTTTCCATTATCTTCTTTAATGTTTTTACTTTTATCTATTTTGAATTTCA